>DASTLK010000335.1:0-5652 GCA_035715025.1 Vicinamibacteria bacterium | reverse complement strand
TCGTGAAGGAGTGGTGAGACCGCTTCGTCTCGGTGCCGTCTCCTATCTCAACGCCGCCCCCACCGTGCACGGGCTGGGGGGAGACGACCGCTTCGAGATCGTGCGCGACGTGCCCTCGCGGATCGCGGCGCGCCTGCACGCGGGTGAGATCGACCTCGGCCTCATTCCCTCCATCGAGTACGCGGAGGCCGACTACGCGATCGTGCCCGGCATCGCCATCGCCAGCCGCGGCCCCGTCCGCTCCGTCATGCTGCTCCACCGGGGGCCGCTCGCGCACATCCGCCGCGTGGCCGTCGATACCTCCAGCCGCACGAGCGCGGCCCTGGTGCGCGTCCTCCTCCGCGACCGCCTCGGTCGCGATCCCGAATACGCGCCCATGCCGCCGGACGTCCCCACCATGCTCAACGCCGCGGACGCCGCCCTCGTCATCGGCGATCCCGCGCTCTACTACGATGGCGATGCCTCCCGCCTGGACCTGGGGGCCGAATGGACGGAGCGCACGGGCCGGCCTTTCGTCTACGCCTTCTGGGCGGGCCGGCCGGGGCTGCTGTCCGCCGCCGACGTCACCCGCCTGCAGTCCGCGCTGGCCGCGGGGCAGGGCGCGCTCGCTGACATCGCCTCGTCCTATAATGGGCATCCGGAGCGCGCGTCCCTCAACGAAGCGTACCTGCGCGGCAACATCTCGTACGCGCTGGGGGAGGCGGAGCTGGCCGGACTGCGCGAGTTCTACCGCCGCGCGCACGCGCGGGCGCTGATCGCGCGAGTGCCGGAGCTGAGGTTTCATGGCCATCCCTGAATCCGTCACGCGCAAGGTCGCCGCGGGCGAGCGCCTCACGCCCGCGGAGGGCGTCGCCCTGCTGCGCGACGGCGACCTGCTGGAGCTGGGCGGCCTGGCCGACTCCGTCCGCGAGCGGCTGCACCCGGAGGGCGTGGTCACCTACATCGTCGACCGCAACATCAACTACACGAACATCTGTACCGCGCAGTGCGCGTTCTGCGCGTTCTACCGGGACATGCCCTCGAAGGAGGGCTACCTCCTCACGAAGGCGCAGCTCGCGCAGAAGATCGAGGAGACGATCGCCCTGGGCGGGTCGCAGATCCTGCTCCAGGGCGGCCTGCATCCCGACCTCGGCATCGAGTTCTACGAGGAGCTGTTCGGGTGGATGAAGACGACCTATCCCTCGCTCTGGATCCACGGCCTCAGCCCGGCGGAGGTCAAGCACATCTGCCGGGTGTCGTCGCTCAGCACGGAGTCCGCGCTGCGGCGCCTGGTGGGAGCGGGCCTGGACTCGATCCCCGGCGGCGGCGCGGAGGTCCTGTCCGACCGCGTGCGCGAGATCATCGGAATCGCCAAGGGCACGACCGCGGAGTGGCTCGAGGTCATGGAAGTCGCGCACGGCCTCGGGATGAAGACGACGGCCACCATGATGTTCGGTCACGTGGAGACGATCGAGGAGCGCGTCGCCCACCTCGTCCACCTGCGCGATCTCCAGGACCGCACGGGCGGGTTCACCGCGTTCATCGCCTGGACGTTCCAGCCCTCGAACACCGCGCTGGCCGGGGACGAGCTGACCTCGTTCCAGTACCTGCGCACGCTCGCCGTGGCGCGCGTGATGCTCGACAACTTCCCGAACGTGCAGGCCTCGTGGGTGACCCAGGGCGGGAAGATCGGCCAGGTCTCGCTGCGGTTCGGCGCCAACGACTTCGGGTCGCTGATGATCGAGGAGAACGTGGTCTCCGCCGCCGGCGCGCACTTCCGCCTCACGGAGGCGGAGATCGCCCGCAACATCATGGACGCCGGCTTCGTGCCCAAGCGGCGCACCATGCACTACGAGATCGTGGGCGATCCGTATTGCTGGTCGCACGCGATCCCGGACATGCCCGCGCAGCAGGCCCCGGCCACGTCTCTCGCGGGCTGAAGTATTTAGTCAGGGGGGGGCACTCGCGCCTCGCCTGATGGGCGCTCGCACTGCGGCCACCAGGACTGGTTGGCTGCGTCCCCCCCTGAAACCCCCCTCGCAACGCACCGCCGCTATGCGGCGCTGCCTTGCTCTGCGGTCGGCTTGGCCGGGACACTCTGCGAGAGTGTCATAAGGGCACGCCGCGATCCGCACTTGAGCGCGCATCCTCCTTCTGTCCGAAGTGGACGCAGGAGGACCCATGGCGAAATCGGAAGTCGCGGGGATCCTGGCTCTACTCGTGTTGGGTGCGTCGGGGCTCGTGGCCGAAGAGGCGGCGCCGCCGTCGGGTCCGCGGCGCGAGATCCACGGCAGCCTCGGCACTGCCGTCAACCCGCTCGGTCTCCAGAACGGAGCGGACGTCCTCTGGCGCTGGCCCCTCTCGAAGTCGAGCCACCCCCTCCGTTCCGACGCGCACCTGACCCTGGGCCTGGCCAGCCGGCTCTCGCCGGCCTACGAGCGCCTCGGCGCCTTCGTGGAGATCGCGCCCCTGTCGGTGCTCGACGTGAGGGTGGGGCTCGAGCCCGTGTTCTACTTCGGCACCTTCAACTCGATGCTGGGCTTCTCCGGATACGACGCGCGCTTCGGCGATAGCGCGCGCGACGAGTTGCGCGCGCAAGGGCGCGCGACGGCCGGGCTGGCCGGACGCGCCTACGTCGCGCCCACCGCGAAGATCAAGGTCGGCCGCCTCATCGCGCGGGCGCATGCGGAGCTGGAGTGGTGGAGGGCGAAGCAGCCGGGCGCGCCCTTCTTCTACGAGCCCACGCGCGACACCCTGCTCGATGCCCGCGGCGACGCGATGATGACGGCGGAGACGCTCGTCGTTTACGAGCTGAGCCGGCGACCGGGGCACAAGGTCCTGGCCGGCCCGGTGCACACGCTCACGCGGGTGTACCATGCGGCACCGAACGAGAAGCAGGACCTCGGCCTCCTGGCCATTGTCGGCCTGGGCCGCTCGCGCCTCGGGATGACGGAGCCCACGCTGTTCGCGAAGGTGTTCTGGTACCTCGAGGATCCCTATCGTCGCCACCGGGTCGGAGCGCAGCTCGCGCTCGGCTTCGGCCTGGGCCGCTGAGGAGCGGATGACGAGCTCACGCGACGTGCCGGGCGCGGACGAGCCGCCGTGGAACTCCCCCCGCGAGCTCTTCGGCTGGACGATGTACACGTGGGCCTTTCACGGTTTCATCACGACGGTGGCCACCGTCATGCTGGGGCCCCACGTCACCGGCCTTGCCCAGAGTGCGGTGGGAGCCAACGGCCCCGTCTACTCGACCGCGCTCCTCTCTCGCATCACCGCCAAGGGATTCTTCTTCTATTGCGTCTCCCTCTCCGTGTTCCTGCAGCTCTTCCTGTTGCCGGTGCTGGGCGCGATCGCAGATGGCTCGCGTGTGAAGAAGAGGCTCCTGGCCATCACCGCCGCCGTGGGGTCGGCCAGCACGTGCCTCCTGTTCTTCGTGGGCGCGCCCCTGGACTTCCGTTGGGGCGGCTACCTCTTCGTGATCGCGAACCTGAGCCTGGGCGCGACGAGCGTGCTGCACAACTCCTTCCTGCCCGAGATCGCGTCGCCGGACCGCCGGGACGTCGTCTCCAGCCGCGGCTATGCGCTGGGATACCTCGGGGGAGCGATCCTGCTCGCGGCCAACCTCGTGTTCATGGCGGTGGGGAGGTCGTGGGGCCTTTCCAGCGGGCTGGGGATGCGCATCAGCCTCCTATCGGCTGGGCTCTGGTGGGCCGGGTTCTCGGTCGTGGCGCTGCGCCGGCTGCGCACGCGCGCTCCCGTCCGGCCGGCGACGGGTCGCGTGGCCCTGGCCACCGCCCTCGCCGATCTCCGCGACGCTCTGCGCGCGCTGGGCCGGCTGCGCCCCACGCGCCGCTTCCTCGCCGCCTATCTCCTTTTCAACGATGGCGTCCACACCGTCAACGCCGTGGCCTCGGTGTTCCTGGCCCAGGAGCTCTTCGTGAATCGGGGGCGGCCGGTGGACGAGACGTTCTTGCTCGGCTTCATGCTGGCCGTCCAGTTCGTGGCCTTCGCGGGGGCGATGGTATTCGCGCGCCTCGCCGCGCGCATCGGGGCCAAGCGGGCGCTCGTGGCCTCCCTCGTCGTCTGGTCCGGCACGATCGTCTATTGCTACGCAGGGCTCGACACCACGGCCCAGGCCGCGGGCGCGGCCGCCGTGATGGCGATGGTGCTGGGCGGCTCGCAGGCCCTGTCGCGCTCGCTCTTCTCCTGCATGATCCCGCCCGGCCGCGAGGCCGCGTTCTTCAGCCTCTACGAGGTCACGAACAGCGGCACGTCCTGGATCGGCCCGTTCCTTTTCGCCGCCGTCGTCGGCGCGACCAACTCCTATCGGGAGGCGCTGCTCTCCCTGATCGTGCTCTTCGTGGGGGGGCTGGCCATCCTCGTCGTCACCGACACCCGGCGGGCCATCGCCGACGCGGGCCAGCTCGACCGGGTGCCGGGGCCGCTCGCGCCGGCGCTGAGCGGGGCCTGAATGCTGGTCGCACGGCTAGCCCCGGCGGGGAGCCGCCCGCTTGCTCCTGGGCCGCCTCGCTGGCCTCGCCGGCGTCTCCGCCTCGAGACGCGGATCGTTGAGCCAGACCTCGAGCTGGTCGGCCACGCCGTAGGCCTCGCTCATCTCCCGTGCGGCCGGAAGCTCTTCGGGATGACGCCGAACGAGTGCGGCGACATCGAGGAGGTCCCTCGGGCCGTGCGCGCGCAGCTTGAGCCGGATGAGTCCCTCCAGGTCGACGATCGGAAGCGTCACGTCCCGGCGGATGGACACCCGGACGGCGCGCTGCCAGTCGAGAGGGACCAGCGGCGGCATGATGTCGAAGGGCACGCCCGCCAGGGTCCCCTTCAGGCACGGGAAATCGCCTTCGGTCGGATCGCCGCGACGGAGGCGCGCCGGGATGCCGTTTCGCGCCAGCCGCGCGCGGACGCTCTCCAGGCTCGCCTTGACGATCAAGTCGATATCGCCGGTGGCGCGCACGTACCCGTGCGCGCCGACGGCCAGGCCGCCCACCAGCACGCACTCCTCCGCACCCAGGACGCGGACGAGCCGCATGGCGACTTCTGCGAGGTCCGGCTTTCGGGCCATCAGGCGCGCGCGGCCTGCGCCTCGCGCGTGCGCCGCCGTAGATCGAGAACGAAAGCGCTGAGCGCCACGCATTCCCGCAGCCGGTCGCGCATCCTGGCCAACTCCTGCGCGGGCGGCGCGCTCCTCGCCGGAAGCAGGAGACCCTGGATCGCCTCCCGCTCTGCCCCTGCCGCGGCCACTCCTTTCGGGGTGAGCTCGTAGTACAGACGGCGCCGTCCGCGTTTCGGGTTGGGCGCCCCCCAACTCCTCACCAGACCCCGACCCCCCAGGTCACGCAGTGCGGGATAGACGCTCCCCAGTCGCAGGCGGATGCGTCCCGAGGTGTGCTGGCGGACGCGTTCGATGATCTGCAGGCCATAGCCGGGACGATCGAGCGCCAGCAAGACAGCCGTCCGCGCGCTGAGCGGGATCCTCACGCCTAGATAATATCAAGATCTGGAAATAAGGTGCGGTCAGGGATCAGGCGACGGCGATTCGCTCATTCCCCGCCGCGGGACCAGCGCCAGCGATTTCGCGCGCAGGCAGCGCGTCGCGCCGCACGGCTCCACGCGTCCGATGACCTCGAGCCATCGCGAGGTGTCCGCGGCATAGGCGGG
>DASTLK010000334.1:0-6015 GCA_035715025.1 Vicinamibacteria bacterium | reverse complement strand
GAAACCCCCCTCGCGCGTCGCCGCGCTTTGCGCGCCGCCGGGCTCTGCGGTCGGCTCGCTCGGCCACTACTGTTGCCTCTCCAGTAGCCAGCCCAACCACTCGTGGCCGCGCTCGATGAGGGACCGGCGTGACCAGTCCCGGTAGTTGACGGCCTTGCTGTTGGCCAGGTCCGCCGCGAAGTCGCTCTCCAGGCGCGCGGCGGTCTCGACGTCGAACACCGCGAGGTTGACCTCGTCGTTGATGCCGAACGACCGGTGGTCGAAGTTCGTGGAGCCCACCACGCTCCACATCCCGTCCACGAGCAGGGCCTTCGTGTGGATCATCGACGGCCTGTATTCGTAGATCTTCGCGCCCGCCCGCAGGAGCTTCCCGAAGAGGCGCCGGCTCGACCGCCGCGTCAGCAGATGGTCGGCATGCTTGCCGGGGACGATGACCTTGACCTCGACCCCGCGCTCCTTGACGGCGCGGATCAGCTCCGCGCGCGCATAGCGGTCGGGCAGGAAGTAGGGCGTGGTGATGTGGATGGACTCCTGGGCCGAGGCCAGCAGGGTCTGGAAGATCATGCGGTTGCGCGCCGACCTCCCCGTGGACGGCGAGCTCGCCACCACCATGACCGAGCTGTCGCCGCTCTCCTCGCACCAGCGGAAATACTCCATGTCCGCCAGCACCTCGCCCGAGGTCTCGAGCCAGTTCTCGGCGAAGGCGGCCTGCAGGTCGCGCACGGCCGGCCCTTCCACGCGGAACATCGTGTCGCGCCAGCGCCGCTTCTTCTTCTGGTCGTACATCCAGTGATCGCCGAATCCCGCTCCCCCGATGAACCCGACCTTGCCGTCCACCACGAGCAGCTCGCGGTGAGTGCGGTTGTTGATGCGCGGCAGGGTGTACCAGCGGATCGGATGATAGAAGAACACGCGGCCGCCGGCGGCGATCAGGTCCTTGAAGTCGCGCGTCCAGGTGGTGAAGCTCCCGACGGCGTCGATCACCATGTTGACTTCGACGCCCGACCTCGCCTTCTCGGTCAGGACCTCGAGGAAACGCGCGGTCACCCTGCCCCGCCTGAAGATGTAGGCCTCGATGTTCACGCTGTGCGTGGCCTCGCGGATCGCCGCCAGCTCGGCTTCGTAATAGACCTCGCCGTTGGCGAGGACGTCGATCTTGTTGTGGGGATGAAAGGACCCGGAGCCGAGGGCGGCGATCAGCCGGCGGAACTGGTTCGAGTCGAGGGGCAGCGGCGGCCGTTTCGAGAGGCGATACGGGAGGGACGGCTCGAAGAGGGCGAGCAGCAGCATGAGGCCCACGAACGCGAGCGCGATCCAGGACAGGACGAGGTAGGCGGTGGAATCCATGGTTCACCGGGAGAGGCGACACCTCCTCCGCTCGAGGGGAGATCTGCAACCAGTGTGCCATCGGGGGCGGTCAAACGGGGGTTTCGGGGACAGGCGCCACCGCGGACGCCGCCACCACGCGATTGCGCCCGCTTTCCTTCGCCGCATAGAGCGCTCGGTCGGCGGCCGCCACCAGCGCCTCCGGTTCGCGGCCGTCCGCCGGCCACACCGCGAGACCGATGCTCACCGTCACGCCGAGCCGTGCGCCGTCGTAGACGAGCTGGCCGCGCTCGATCTCCGCCCGCACCTTCTCGGCCAGGTGCTCCGCGCCCGCGTGGTCCGTCGAGGCCAGCAGCACCACGAACTCCTCGCCGCCGAACCGAGCGGCCAGGTCGGACTTGCGGAGCTGATGGGTGAGGAGCTGCGCCGTGTGACGAAGGGCGGCGTCCCCGGTCGGATGGCCGTAGGTGTCGTTGAGCTTCTTGAACCGGTCGATGTCCAGGAGGAGGAGCGCGAAATGACCACCCTGCCGGTCTTCGCGCGCGACCGCCCGTGCGAGAAAATCGTTGAACGCGCGCCGGTTGTAGAGCGACGTCAAGCCGTCGTGATCGGCGACGTCACGTGCGTGGTCGATCATCAGGCCGGCCTGAAGCGCGGCCGCGGCCTGGTTGGCCACGATGGCCAGGACGCGCTGGGTGGCGGAGTCGAAGGTGCCGCGCTTCCCGGTCAGGATGAGCGCGCCGATCGTCTTCTGCTGCGTGCGCAGGGCCAGGGCGAGAAGCGATTCCGCGCGCGCGCTGCCCTCGTCGAGGACCAGGATCGGCATGCGGTCCCGCCCGCTTTGCAGGTCGTCCAGGAGCAGGCTGGCCTCGTCGGACTTGAGCAGCCAGGCCGCCCACGTACGCTCGAGCAGGCCGACCTCCCGGCCCTCGAACTCGTTGGCCCAGCCCTCCGCGTTCTCGACGGTGTACCGGGTCAGCGCCTTGTCCGACATGAGGACGGCCGCGCCTTCGTGCGCCACCAGCTCGCGCGCGCAACTCAGCAGCCGCACGCGGATGGCCACGGCATCGGTCAGGTTCGCGATCTGGCGCGAGACGTCGTAGACCGCCTTGAACTCGGTGCCGACGTCCTCGCGGCTGGCCGCGGCCCGAAGCTGCCCCATCGCTTCCGCGACGAGACCCGCGAAGGCCTGGACGAGGGCGGGCTGCTCGCCGCCCAGGGCCTGGACTTCGAGCTTGTCCACCACCAGCGCGCCCCGCACGACGCCCGCCGCCCGCACGGGCACGGCCAGCATCGTGCCGACCTTCACCTCGCCCTTGTAGTAGGGAAGGCTCCACAGCAGCCGCTTGAAGTCCGTGGCGTAGAAGCTCTCGCCGCGCTCGAGCAGGAAGGCGAAGGGATCTCCCTTGAGGTCGAGCACGCTGTCGCGGACGAGGGCGGCCGGCCCGTCCGCCGCTCGCAGGTAGGCCTTTTCCCGCTCGCGGTCGAAGTCGAAGCAGAGGACGGCGTGCGCATCCAGCGCCGCCCGTGCCGCCGCCACCAGGTGGCCCAGCCACTGATCGAGCTCAGCCGCGCGCTCGGCCTGGCGTGAGCGCCGTCCCTGCTCGGATACCTGCCGAAGGCCGGTGCCGGGCGCCGGCGTCGCGATCTCTGCGTGCCCATCCTGGAGGTGGTCGATGCCGTGATGCATGCGCGCCAGCTCGGCCAGCGCGGCGCTGAGGCGCCGCTTCTCGCCGCGGAGGGCCTGGTTCAGGGCGAGGACCAGCGCCGCCCAGCCCATGGTCGCGGCCACCGCTGGCCGCCAGGCCACGAACCCGCCCGCGGCCGCGTCCGCGGCGGTGAGGAGGCCGGCAAGGGCGGCCACGCCGAATCCGATCGAGGGCGGCTCCGCCACCGCGAGCGCCCCGATGAGCAGGGTCAAGAGCGGCCACACCGGCCATCCCAGGGGTCCGAGGATCTGACCCAGCCCGTCCAGGCAGAGCACGAGGAAAACGTAGAACGCGATCTGCTCGGAGGTGCCGCGGCTGCGCAGGCTCGACAGGAGCGCGGACGCGGCCACACCCAGGCCCAGGATCAGGGTGACGGCGAGCCGAAGCCGGGGAGACGCACCGGGAGCGAGCGGCCGCAGAAGGTCGAGCACCGCCATGACCGCCGCCGCGGCCAGGATCGCCTGCCCGGTCCGCCAGCGGACCCTCAGGTCGAAGATGGGACCGCGGTCGGGCGTCGAAGCGCGCTCGCGTCGCTCATTCAAGCGCGCGGATGATAGCGTGCGAAGTGGTTACAGGGGGTCCCGGCCGAGCACCGTCGCGTAGGCCAGGAGGTCCTCCTCGGTCAGGCCGAGGCGCTCGAGGTGGGAGTAGTAGTTCCGGACGCCGTCGAGGTGCTGGGAGACCATCGCCTTCTTCTCGCGCACCTCCTTCACCAGGCGCAGCAGGACCTGGACCAGCCGCGGCGTCACCTCGACCCCGGCCGCGGCCAGCTCGTCCTTGTGCCGGTTGAGCACGGCCTCGATGGCCATCGCGCCCGAGTGCTTGCCGAACAGGAAGCGCAGCCGGCCTCCCACGCTCTCCGGCTCGATGACCTGGTAGATGGCGGGGTGGATCGTGATGCCCGCGGTATGGATGCCCGTCTCGTGCGAGAAGACGTTGTGCCCGATGATGGGCTCGGTCGCGCCCACCGGCATGCCGCTGAACTCTTCGACCTTCCGGCGCAGCGCCCACAGCATGTCGTAACGGAAGCCGGGGACGGTGATGCCGTAGAGCTCCTTCAAGATCATCACCGTGGTGTGCAGGGGGGCGTTCCCCGCGCGCTCCCCGATCCCGTTCACGGTGCAGGTCGGGATGGTCGCGCCGTGGTGCAGCGCGCGCACCGTGTTGTAGGCGCCCAGGCCGAAGTCGTTGTGGAAATGGATGACCAGGGGCTTGTCCGGGAAGGCGGCCACCAGTTTCGGGATGTAGAAGTCGACGCCTTCGGGGGCGAAGAACCCGACCGTGTCCGGAAACGAGTAGCGCGTGCCGCCCGCCGCGTAGCAGGCGCGCGCCAGCTCGATGAGGTAGCCCACGTCCGCGCGCGAGCCGTCTTCCCCGCCGAACTCGATCTCCTCCACGCCCCGCTTGCGCGCGTGCGCGATGGCGCGCGTGGCCATCCGGATGTTGGCCTCGCGGTAGAAGGAGACGGGCAGGTCCAGCCACTCCTCGGCCTTACGTCCTTCGAGCTGGAGCAGGGTCTTGCCGATCTTGTACTTGAGGTGGAGGTCGGAGCCGGAGGTGAAGATGAAGAAAGTGCAATCGGCCGCCCGCATCCCCATCTGCTCGAGCGTGTCCACGGTGACGTCGATGTCGCGCGCGTTCGAACGGCACATCACGATGACTTCGAGGTCGGGCCGGATGCGGCCCTTCTTCTTGCCCTCGACGATCAGCTCGAGCGCGCGCCGCTCGGACGGGGCCGCGGACGGGAACCCCATGTCGATGATGTGCACGCCCGCGTCGGAGAGCAGGCCGGCCAGCTCGTACTTCTGCTCGGGGGTGAAGGCCACGCCCGGGGTCTGTTCGCCGTCGCGCAGGGTGGTGTCGTAGAGGCGGATTTCCTTGGCCCGGGGGAACGAGGTGCCGGAGGTGAAGCGGGCGGGCGGGGCGATGAGGCTGTCGAGGGGCTCGCGAAGTTCGACCATGCCTGATGGTACCAGGGTGCCGGGAGGCGCGGCCTCGCGCCCCCCGGCGGCCTGGTCGACGGCGGTCGCGACTACATGGCCAGGAATTCGTCGCGGCTGACGACGCCGTCACGGTTGACGTCGAGACGGTCGAACAGGGGCTGGCCGTAGCGGAATTCATCGCGGGTCAGGACGCCGTCACGGTTGGAGTCCCAGCTGTTGAACACGCCGACCAGCCGGGAACGGTCGCGGTACTCCGCATTGCTGAGGTAACCGTCGCGGTCGGCGTCGAGGACGTCGAAGGCTCCGCGCTCGCCCTGCCACTCCGAGCGGGAGATGCGGCCGTCACGGTTGCGGTCCTCGCCGTTGAAGCGCTCGTTCCGGGGATCGTAGGACACGCGCCGATAGGGGTCGCTTCCGACGTAGCCGGCGGTGGCGGCCATGTACTCGTCGCGCGTCACCACCCGGTCGCCGTTGCGGTCGGCGGTGTTGAAGTCGACGCTCTCCCCGCGCCATTCATACCGGGTGAGCTGGCCGTCGTTGTTGCGGTCGAGCTCGCGGAAGCGCTGATCCTGCGCGGCGGAGTAGCCACCGGACTGGGAGATGCTGGAAATGCTGGCGTACTCGTCCAGGCTGATGCGGTCGTCACGATCGCGGTCGGCCACACGGAAGGGAACGCTCTCCCCGCGGTATTCGCTGGTCGAGAGGTACCCGTTGTGGTTGCGATCGAGGGCGCGGAACCGCTCTTCCGTCGAGTCATAGGCGGATCCGGTGCCCATGGCGAGGTACTCGTCGCGCGTCACGTGGTTGTCGCGGTTGCGATCCACGGCCTCGAAGGAGATGGACTCGCCGCGCCATTCGCCGCGGGAGATCTCTCCGTCGTGGTTGCGGTCCAGCATGTCGAAGCGCGCGTTGCGGGCGTAGGAACCGGTGTCGGTGCCGTAGCCACCACCGTAGCCACCACCGTAGAGGGCGGCGTACTCCTCGCGGCTCACCACGTTGTCGTTGTTGCGGTCGGCGGTGCCGAAGGACGCCGTCTC
>DASTLK010000333.1:0-6820 GCA_035715025.1 Vicinamibacteria bacterium | reverse complement strand
GAGGCTCGCTTCTTCGAGACGCGTCATCTCGGTCGCATGTGCGGCGACGACCCGCAAGTAGTCCGTCCGGTCCTCGAGCACGGCCGCCGCCGCATCGAGGACGGCAATTTGCGAGCCCTGGCCGGCCGCGTAAGTCGCGGTGGCCGACTGCACGGCAGTCTCACCCTGCGGCAGAAGGCCCTCGCGGTACGTCGATTCGATCGCCGCCGCGGCGTCCAGGAGCGCCAGACGCTGCTCCACCGCGGACCTCAGGCGCAGGCGGACGTCCTGGACGTGGGCGTTGCTGGCGGCAAGGCGCGCTTGTGCCTCGGCGACGGCGCCTCGCGCGCGGGCCCGGGAGGGAAGCATGACCTTCGCGCTCACCTGCCACATGGGCGGGAGGCCGCCTCGGTTGATCGCCGCGCCTTCGACGTTGAAGTCCGGCTTGAATTCGAGCCGGGCCAGGTCCAGTGCGCGCTGGTCGCGCGCAATCGCCTGTTCCGCCGCCCGCAACTCGGGGCTGGCCGCCTCCGCGGCGGAGACGATCTCTTCCGGCGTCCGGGAGTCCAGAGCAATGGTCAGGACCGTCGGCGTCTCGATGGGCGTGTCCGGCGGGCGGCCGAGGAGCGAATTGATCTCCGCCAGCCGCGCGCGGGCCTCGGCATGATGCTGCGCATGGACCGCATTGAGACGAGTCCCTTCGACCTGCGCGCGCAGCATCTCCTGCTGCGATCCGACGGCCGACGCATAACGGACGCGTGCCGTCTCGCGGACCTCGTCCCAGACCTTGCGGTGCTCGAGGGCCAGCGCGGCCAGGCCGCGGGCCAGCACGAGCCCGTAGTAGGCACGCTTGACCGACGCGACGAGGCTCAGTCGGACACGCTGCACGGCGAACGCGGCCAGCTCGGCATCGGCCTGGGCGACCTGTCGGCGCAGACCCAGCTTGCCGGGATAGGGAATCTCCTGGCCCGCCGATACGCCGAGCATCGTCATCGGCTCGCTTCCGAGGCTGGGTGCCACCCCGTCGTTCTGATAGAAGAGACCCACCATCGGACCGGGGCGGCTGCCCGCTTGAACGGGGCGGGCGGCGGCGGCTTGCTCGAGCTGCTGGGCGGCGACGAGCTGCGGATTGAGCGCGATGGCCTCGTCGATCAGGCCCTGCAGGACGCTGTCTGGACGGGCAGGAACATCGGCGTGGGTTGGCGCCGACGTGGCCAAGACGACGGTGCCTACGGCAAAGGCAAGACTTCGAACCGACATCGAACACCTCTCGAGAGAAACCGGGCGCGTCCCGACGTGGTCGCGACGCAGCTCAGGCGCGCAGCGTGCGCGCCGCTATCGGAGGTGGATCAGACGCGAAGGATGCGAGGTGGAGAGCTCGAGACGGTGACCGGAGCGGTAGGGACAGCTTGCGGCGGGACGGCGACGTTGAGGGGGGTCTCACCGGCGAACGTCGGGAGCGTGGCCGCCACCTGCGCTCCGCCATGCGAGACGCCGGGAGTCACGGAACAGCAGTCGCGGTCAGCGGCGCGAATGCCGTCGTCACTCGGGCAGCAAGCGTGATCGGCCATGGCCGGTCCCATCAGGCAGGCAGCGAGGCACACCGCCACGAACGACAGGCCATAGCCCAGGGCAAGGACGAGAGCGCCGAACCGCCGCATCTCGTCCATGGGAACACCGCACGGGTGGCAAGTCAACCGCGGGCGGCGCAGGGCGAGGGATCGCCCGGCGAGGATCTGCTCAGGAGAAGGCGCGGATCGCGAAGTAGCTGATGGCGGCCACCGCGGCCGAGAGGGGGATGGTCAGGACCCAGGCCCAGACGATCTTGCCGGCCACGCCCCACTTGACCGCGGAGATGCGCCGGGTGGCCCCCACGCCGATGATCGCGCCCGTGATGGTGTGCGTCGTGGACACCGGGATGCCGAGGCGCGTGGCCAGGAAGAGCGTGATCGCGCCCGAGGTCTCGGCGCAGAAACCCCCGAAGGGCTGCAGCTTCGTGATCTTCGTGCCCATGGTCTTCACGATGCGCCAGCCTCCGAACATCGTGCCCAGCGCGATGGCGGCGTGGCTGATGAGGATGACCCAGAGCGGCACCTCGAAGGTCTTCAGGTAGCCGCCGGTGACGAGCAGGCCGGTGATGATGCCCATCGTCTTCTGGGCATCGTTGCCGCCGTGGCCCAGGCTGTAGAGCCCCGCCGAGACGAGCTGCAGGCGCCGGAAGAGCTGATCGAGCTTGAACGG
Organism: Vicinamibacteria bacterium; assembly: GCA_035715025.1. Lineage (GTDB taxonomy): Bacteria > Acidobacteriota > Vicinamibacteria > Fen-336 > Fen-336 > AA29. The sequence continues at coordinate 4,600 of DASTLK010000333.1, read as the reverse complement.
GTGCCAGCGGCGGAAGATCCAGGTCACCGACACCATGAGGACGAAGCCGAAGAACATCCCCATCACGGGAGCGAGCACGATGAAGATGAGGGTCTTGGTCCAGCCGGAGATGAGGATGGCCCCCGGCCCCGCCTTGGCCACCGCCGCCCCCGCGTAGCCGCCGATCAGCGCGTGTGAGGAGGACACGGGCAGGCCGTAGTACCAGGTGAAGAGGTTCCAGGTGATGGCGCCGATGAGGCCGGCCAGGATGACCTCGTTGCTGACGGCGGAGAGGTCGATCATCCCCTTGCCCATCGTCTTCGCCACCGCGGTGCCCATCACGAAGGCGGCCACGAAGTTGAAGAACGCCGCCCACAGCACGGCCTTCTTGGGCGAAAGCACGCGCGTGGAGACCACGGTCGCGATGGAGTTCGCCGCGTCGTGGAAGCCGTTGAGGAAGTCGAACGTCAGCGCGACGAGGATGATGACGACGACGGCGGTGAAGGACGTCGACACGTGCGCGCCGCCTCAGGCGTTCTTGATGACGACGTTGCCGAGGACGTGGGTGAACTCCTTGCACTCGTCGCAGGCGTCCTCCAGCCCCTGGTAGACCTCTTTCCACTTCATGATCTCGATCGGAGTCTTGCCGTCCCCGCCCCGGAACAGGTCGGCGATCACGCTGAAGTAGACGGCGTCGGCGTCGTTCTCGAGCTGGGAGATGCGGACGATGGACTCGTGGATCTCCTTCTCGTTGGTGAGGTCCCACACCATCCCGGTGGCCTTGTGGATCTCCTCCACCATGGCCACGATGATCTCCGCGAACTTGCGCAAGGGCTCCGGCGACTCCGAGATCTCGAAGAGGATCAGGTACTGGGCCACCCCTTCCATGTAGTCGAGGATGTCGTCGAGGTCGGTGGCGATGGTGCGGATGTCCTCGCGGTCGAGAGGGGTGATGAAGGTCGAGTTGAGGGCGTTGAAGATGTCGCGGGTGATGAGGTCGCCGTCGTGCTCGAGGGCCTTGAGCTGGCCGACCTTGGCCCGGCGGTCGTCGAGGCTGGTGCTGCGCGCGATCTCGAGGAAGAGGCGCGCCGAGCTCAGGAGGTGCTGGGTGTCCTTGTCGAGCAGCTCGTGGAACCGCTCTTCCTTGGGCATGAAGAACTTGACGATCTTGTCGCCTCGCACGCGGGCCTCCTGGACGGTGATGTATCTTGACGACGGTTCGACGGCTTTATGACGCTGGTGTGACCAAAGGCTATCACACGGCGGACGCCGATCGGTCGCCCGCGGGGTCACAGTCAGCGGGCTTGAGGCTCGACCACGCGCCGCCACGTCTCGAGGAGAAGACGCGTGACCTCGCCGGACGGCGGCTCGGCCACGGCGGGCACGTCCAACCGGACGCCGTACTGCTTGAGGCGATTCCACGGGTTGTCCGGATCCGTGCCCAGCACCTTCACGTCCGGGTTGGCGGGGCGGAACCCGAAGGCGAGGGCGCGTGTCTGCACTTCCGGCGAGAGGAGGAACTCGCGCAGGTCGCGCGCGGCCGCGCGCTGGTCGGGCGTGACCCAGCTCCCCTTGAGCACGACGAAGGGATGGTTCGACCACAGCGTGGGCTTGGGGTAGTAGACGGAGAGGTTGCCCCAGCGGCCCTGCGCGGCGGCCATGTCCGAGATGGCCACGCTCTCGTAGTTCCAGATGAGGTCGTACTTCGACGGGCCGTACAGGATCATCTCCCGCATGTAGGTGCCGGACGAGGTCCCGAACTTGCCGACCGCGGTCTCCACCTCGCGCAGCCACTTCTGGAACCCCTCGTTCAGGATGTCGGCGGGCTTGAGGCCGCTGTGCTTGTGATGGAAGCCGTAGGCCATGAGGATGACCGTCTGCAGTCCCGAGTTCGACGCGTTGGGCGCGGTGTGGCCGGGCTTGACGTAGCCCCAGTCCGCGGAGCCGCCCACTCCCATCCATCCTTTCGGGTTGGTGGCCAGGGCGTGGATGACCGCCCAGTCCGTGGGGTCGCCCTTGGCCGCGGCCGCCATCACCTTGGCGCGCTCCTCCCACACGATCATCACGAGCGGGGTGAGGACGAGGGGCTGGGGGCCGAGGTCCCCGTTGCGCTCCACGATGGTCGTGCCCTTCTGCAGCGACCACTCCGTGTCGAGCAGGTTGAGCGCGATCTCGTCCGCGGGTGACCAGACCACGGGCGTCTCGCGCCCGTCCGCGATGGCGCGGATGGCGTCGATGGTGCCCATGGGCTTGAGCGCGACCTCGACCTCCGGCTTCCTCTGCGCGTACTCGTCCACCGCCGCCTTGAGCCACTTCTCCTTCTCGGAGCCGTAGAGGACGGTGAGCTTGACCGTCGCGGCCTTGCGCGTGGGCGCGGCGGACGCGCCGGGCGTGGCCACGGACGCCCCGCGGCTCAGCACGCCGTAGTGGTGGAGCCCGTAGCCCAGAAGGGCGAGGCCCGAGACGAACATCAGCAGCCGCCCGGCCTTGGTCACGGTCGTCGGAGGCACGTTTCTCTCCTAGAAGAACGTCGCCAATTCCGCGTACACCGCGCGGATGTCCTTGGGCGTGCCGGAGAAGAACGCGCCCCCGCCCGCTTCCGCCAGCCGCTGCAGCGCGCCCACGTCCGCCTTGGCCCCGTAGGCGATGGTGAAGATGCGCGGCGTCTCCTCGCCGGGCGCGCCCCCCTCGCTCGCGCGCTGGCCCAGCATCGCCAGCAGCGCGTCGAGCTTGACCTTGCTGTCGGTGTCCTCGCCGTCGGTGAGGACGACCACGGCGCGCGCCGCGCCCTTCTCTTCGCCCGGCGCGGGCGCGAACGTCTGCAGGAGCGAGTCGTACAGCGCCGTCCCCCCGTCCGCGAAGCTGGACTCGATGGCCTGGACGAGGCGCGGGCGCGATGCGGCCAGCTTCTCCGGCCGGTCCGACACCCAGTGCGGCGCGTTCGAGAACAGCATCACGCGCGCGGCGTCGGCGTCGGGCAGGCTCTCCAGGAAGAGCCGCGCGCCCGCCTTGGCCTGCTTGAGCGGATCGCCCGCCATCGATCCGGAAGTGTCGATGACGAACGTGATCGACACCGGACGCTTCACGCTCTCGAACCCCTCGAGCACGCGGCGCGTCACCGCCACCGTGGGGTTGGGCAGGACGTTCTTGGGCTGGGCGGGGTCGATCCCGTGGGCGGCGTCGAGCGGCGAGCCCAGCGCGATGCTCGGATCGACGGGACGGAAGCCGAATCGGGTCATGGCCGCGCGCTGGCGCTCGGGCGCGAGCAGGAAGGCGCGGAAGGCCTCCGCCCCTTCCCGCTGTTCGGGCGTCACCGAGGGCACGTCGAGGATCGCGTAGGGATGATCGGACCAGAACGTGCCTTCGCGCGGATAGACGGCCACCACCGGGAAGGGCTTGTCGCGGTACTTCGGCGAGGTCGCGCTCTCCACCACGAGGTTCTCGTAGAGGACGGCGGCGGAGAGATAGCCGGGCCCGCGCGCGAACATCTTGTCCGCGAAGAAGCCGGTCGAGCGCCCGTAGTGCACGACGCTGGCCTGGACGCGCCGCACGAAGGGGGCGGCCCGGTCCACGTCCGCCGGCTGCATGTCCCGCGTCTTGCCCGCGCCGGCGTAGGTGGCCGCGAGCAGGGCCAGCGCTCCCGAATTGCTGTACCGAGGGTGGGTATGACCGAACTTGAACGCGCCCCACTCCGGATGGCCGAAGCGCGACCAGCCCGCGCCGCTCGTCGCGAAGGCGCCGATCTCTCCCCATCCGACGGCCTTTTCCGGCCAGCCCAGCGCGCGCGCCATCGGCTCCCACATCGCGATCACGACGGGGGAGAGGACGAGGGACGGCGCCTCCGGCACGACCTTGCGGACGGCGCCCGTTCCCGTGGCCGCGCCCTTCTCCGCCCACCGGTCGTTGAGGACGTCGACGAGGAGAGACGAGGCGGGTGACCAGACGGTCAGGTCCTTGCGGCCGGCGAGGATCGACTCCATCGACTCCGCCGAGCCCTCCGCGATCAGCTCGACGTGGATGGGCTTGCCCGAGCGCGTGCGCGGGGACGAGCGGTGGAACGCGTCCGCGGAGTCGGTGAGGAACGCCTTCTTCTCGGACCCGTAGGAGATCCGAACCTGGACCGCGTCCGCAGCGGGAGCGGGCGACGCGCTGCCACCCGGGCCGGGAGCGGTCGAGCAGGCGGAGGCCAGGGCGAGAGCGACCCACGCGAACGGGCGCGCTGCGATCTTCATGGTGAGAGCCGGGCGAATGGTGCGACACGCGTGTGACAACCGTGTGACGACGGCGAGACGACGCTAGCGCGCCTGCTGCAGGCCGTCTTGCCCGACTCCCTGCGCCGACAGCTCGCGATCGAGGATCTCCAGCACCTCGAACACGGCGCGGTTGGGCGGGAGCGACTCCAGCCGGCGGCGCATGCGCGCGCGCCGCACCGGATCCGCGGCCAGGGCCGAGACCGCGGCCGGGATCTCGCGCCATTGCCGGACCACGACCCCGAGCTCGTTCTCGGCCAGGAAGGTCGCGTTGTAGCGCTCCTGGGGAATGGTGTGCGCGTTGCAGGGCACGACGGTCGGCACCCGGCAGTGCAGCGCCTCCGCGAGCGTGCCCGGCCCCGGCTTGGTGG
>DASTLK010000332.1:0-5993 GCA_035715025.1 Vicinamibacteria bacterium | reverse complement strand
TCGGCTTGATGGACGCCGCCAGCTTGCGCGACTCGTCGGTGATGGCGAGGAGGTCGAGGTCGAGGGTCTTGTCCGCGGGCGCCGCTGCGGCCACCGTCCGGCTGTTTGGCTGCATTTCAGGCCTCCGCCTTCTGCCCGCAGTACGGGCAATCCTTGCCGTCCACCGTCTGGCAGCCCACGAACTCGAGCAGGATCTTGTTGCCCTTGTACCGCAGCTCCTTGTGGATGCCGATCTCGGACGTGTAGTAGCCGTGGATGGTCGCCTGTTTGGTGTTCGCGAAGAACGTCTCGAGCTGCGACTTGCGGCTGCCGCGATGGCGTCCCACGTCGCCCAGCAGCGTGTCCACCTGCGGTGGCAGCGGCTTGGGCTCCTCGTTGCGCGGCACCTGGAGCGCGGGATCCGCGACGGACTTGGCCGTCTCGTACTTGCTGATGTCGGTGAGGAGCGCGTCCGTCTGCGCGGGGTCCAGCTTCGCGAAGCCCCCGCCAAAGCGTTTCGAGGATTCCGCGTCCAGGGCGGCCAGGCCGGCCAGCCAGTCCTTGCGCAGCCCCTCATCCGCTTCCGCCAGCAGCAGGTCCATGTAGTCGGCGACGCGCGCGTCCTTCGCCCCCGGCGAGCGCTCGTCGGTCGGGATGATCGCCTCCACGAGGTGCTCGACGGTCGCGTACTGCGCGGGTGTGAGCACCCTCAGCACCGGCGGCGCGGCGGTCGCCTTCTGCGCCTCCGCGAACGCGGCGAGCCCTTCGTCGGAGAGCCAGGGCAGGATGGTCGCGGCGCCGGCCGTGGCGCTGAGCGCCTTCAGCGCGTTGCGACGGGTGACGAGCGGAGCGGACATGGGTCACCTCCGGAGCGTGCGTGGGCTCACAGTCTACAGCGGCTCACGAACATGCGAGCCGTCCCATTCGTAACAAAGCGGCATGCAGCCAGTTCCAGGAACCACACCTCGCCGGCCGCAGGCCCACCGCGTCGCGCGCGAGGTGTGGGGTTCCGGGTTCGGGGTCGAGCTGGACCTCTCCCGCCAGGTCCTGTGGCTGTCGCTGCCGCCGCAGCGCGCGGGCGAGAACGACGACGAGCCGCTGGCGCCCTGCGACGACCGCACGGTCTCCGGATTCACGTCCGCCTCCGCGCTGTTCGTGAAGGCCAGGCTCTTCGACGAGGGCCTGTGCGCCGCCGTGGAGCTGGCCGCGCAGCAGGGCGCCGGAACCTTCACCGGGAAGGCAAACCTCCTGGCCACGCTCATCGGCGAGGCGCCCCAGATCGCGGCCGCGGCCTCGCTCGGCGGCCTGCCCGTCGCCGTCGACTCGGATGCCCGTCGGGTGCGCGAAGCCTTTCTCGCCCGATCGCTCGCCAAGCCGATCGGCATCTACACCTGGAGCGATGCCCTGCGCCGCCTCTTCCACCAGGATCGGCTGCTGCAGGACGAGCTGGCGGTGCCCACGGCCCGGGCCCTCGCGGCGAGACTGAGCGCGGATCCGCCGGCCGCCGCCGCCTACGGCGCCTATCTCGATCTGGTCGCCCGTCTCACGAACAAGCTCGACGCGGAGAAGCCGGATCTGCGCGCGCCGGATGGCCGATACTTCCTGCCCCCTTCGCGTGCCCACGGAACCGATCTCGTCAGCCGCCTGTTCGCGCACCGCCCGCCTCCCGACGGGTTCAGCCTCGTCGACGAGATGGTGCGGCGCATCCGCGCCGGCCTGCTCGCCCTTCATCCCAGCGGACGGTCGGGCTGGTACGAGTGGCAGACCTGGGCCCTGGAGCCGCTGCTCGCCCCGGACAAGACCCCGGAGGCGGCTCGCCTCCGCATGAACGACGGCTACCGCCGGCAGTTCGAGGAGATGTTCAAGCCCGCGACGACGGTGGCGCGGGAGGCCAACGTGCGGCCGCTCGGCCTGGTCACGCCGACCATGCCGGCGCTCAGCGTGCGCCCGAGCCTCAGCGTGGAACCGATGCTCACGTACTACCAGCGCCGCGCCGCCGGCTACGACTTCGTCCGCGGCGTGCTGGAGTCGAGCTTCGGCTGCGAGGGGCTTCGGTCCATGCGCCGGATCACCGCTTCGGGGGCGTCCGACGCGACCCTGGGCGACGAGCTGATGCAGGCGGCTTCGCTCTTCCGAGGCGCCGCCGCCGTCGCCGCCGAGGAGATCGGCATGGCGCGGGCCGAGGAATCGACGGCCCGGCAGTTCCGCTCCTGGGCGAAGGCGCCGGACCCGGAGCTGGCCACGGACATCCGCGCGATGGTCCCCGTCTTCCACGACCGCGCGCGCAACAAGACGAAGGTGTGGGCGGTGCTCGGCTGGTCCACGCGCAACCTGGAGGTCGAGTTCGCGACTCCGCCCGCGGCCCTCGTCCTGGAGGGCAACGTGCGGCTCGACTTCGTGCCCGAGACCCGTCCCATCACGTATCCCGTGCTCGCCGAGGCCTACGTCTCCCGCCTGATGGATGGCGACGAGTTCCGGGCCCACTGCGATCAGTACCGCACGCGCGCGGAGATCCTCCGCCACCTGTAGGCGCGTCGCCATCCGCGCTCCTTGCCGCGTGGCCGGCTCCCGCCTGGCCTAGAATGAACCACCGTTCGACCAGGAGGCGATTCATGAGCCTCACCCGGCGCGACAGCCTGCGTATCCTCGGAAGCGGCGTGGCCGCGGCCGCCCTCTGGCCGCGCGAGCGCCTCCTCGCGTATGCGGCCCGCAAAGGCGTCAAGTTCAAGGTCGGCGTCACGGACTGGAACCTCAAGCTGGAAGGCAAGCCGGAGGCGGTGGAGCTCGCGAAGAGGATCGGCTTCGACGGCGTGCAGATCAGCATCGGCAAGGGCACCGACCGCCTGCCCCTGAGCGATCCCGCGCTGCAGCAGACCTACCTCGCGGAGTCGAAGCGGGTCGGCCTGCCCCTCGCCTCGCTCTGCCTCGAGGTCCTCCATCGGAACTACCTCAAGAACGACCCGCTCGGCCAGCGATGGGTCGCGGACGCGATCCCCATCGCCCGCGCCATGGGGGTCAAGGTCATCCTGCTCCCGTTCTTCGGCAAGGGCGCGCTGGAGACGCCGGCGGAGATGGACCATGTCGGCGACGCGCTGCGCGAGGTCGCGCCCGCGGCGCAGAAGGCGGGCGTGATCCTGGGGCTCGAGGACACGATCTCCGCCCGCGACAACGTGCGCATCATGGAGCGCACGAAGTCGCCGGCGGTCCTGACCTACTACGACGTGGGCAACTCCACGAAGGGCGGGTTCAACGTGGTCGAGGAGATCCGCTGGCTGGGCGGCGACCGCATCTGCGAGGTCCATCTGAAGGACAACCCGAACTACCTCGGCCAGGGCAAGATCGATTTCCCGGCGGTGGTGGACGCCCTGGCGGACATCGGGTTCGCGCAGTGGGCGGAGCTGGAGACGGATTGCCCGTCCGGCTCCGTCGAGAAGGACATGGCCACGAATCTCACCTACATCCGCGGCGTCATGGCCAAGCGGTCGGCGGCCGCCTGAACCACGTCGCCGCCATCGTGCTCGCCGCCGGCTCTTCCACGCGGATGGGCCGGAACAAGCTGCTCCTCGAGATCGGGGGCGAGTCGCTCGTGCGGCGCGCGGTGCGGGCCGCCGCCAGTTCCGGTGTCGACCGCGTCGTGGTCGTCCTTGGCCACGACGAGGCGCGGGTCCGGGCCGAGCTCGAGGGCCTGCGCTGCGAGACGGTCGTGAATCCGGATCACGCCCGGGGGGCGGGGACTTCCCTGCACGCGGGCGTGCGGCAGGTCGCGGCCGAGGCGAGCGCGGTGGTGATCGTGCTGGCGGACATGCCGTTCGTGACCGCGGCCATGATCGCGGGCCTCGTCGATCGGTATGGGGCTACCGGCGCGCCACTGGTGATGTCACGCTACGGCGACGTCCAGGCCCCTCCCACCCTGTACGACCGCGCTCTTTTCGCGGAGCTGCTGGCGATCGACGACGATCGCGGCGGCAAGCCGGTGGTGCTCCGCCACCAGACGGAGGCCGAGGTCGTGGCTTGGCCGGAGAGCGCGCTTCACGACATCGACGTGCCCGCCGACTACGACCGGATCACGAGCGGGTCCGCCACGTGATCAAGGCCCCTGGACCGCGGCCAGCACGCGCTTCACGAATTCGGGGAGGGCCTTGCCCTCGATCCAGCGCACCACCACCACGAGGTCGTTGACGGGATCGACGTAGATGGCGTTCGTGCCCGCGCCGACGTGGACGAACGCCGTGGCCGGCGCATCCGCCAGGTACTTCCGATCGGTGTTGAGGAAGTAGTTCATGAAGCCGTAGGTGGGCTGCGCGGGCGTGGGCGTGAGCGCTTTGCGGATCCACTCCTCGGACAGGACCTGGCGGTCGTTCCAACGGCCGCGCCGCAGGGTCAGCAGGCCGAAACGGGCCTGATCGCGCGCATCGATGAACATCCCGCCCCCCCAGTGGCCGCCGCCGCTGACGGACTGGACGAGCGCGCCGTCCAGGACGACCCACGAGTCCGCGTAGCCATACCAGCGCCAGGTCCGGGAGGCGCCGATCGGCTCCATCACGTACTCGGCCAGCACCTGGGGCAGCGGCCGCCGCCAGACGTTGAGGGCGGCCAGCGCGAGCAGGTTGACCCGGGAGTCGTTGTACTCGTACACCGTGCCCGGCGCGTGGCGCTCGCGGGCGATGTCCTTCTCGAGGTCCGCTGCCGGCCGGTCCGCCCAGTCGGGCTTGCCCCACAGCGTGCCCGACCAGTCGCTCGTCTGGCGCAGCAGGTGGTCCCACGTGATGGTCCGCGCGTGCGGGGAGGAGAAGAGGTCGAGCAGGCGTCCCTCGCGGTCGAGCACCGGCGCCGCGAAGACGGGCGCCACCGGGTCGTCGACGCTGCGGATGAGGGACCGGTCCACGGCCACCCCGACCACGGAGGAGAGGAAGCTCTTGGTGACGCTGTTCGTCACGTCCACGCGGTCGGGCTCGCCCCATTCCGCCACGATGTAGCCGTGGCGGACGACGATTCCGGTGGGATCGCCGCGCGGCCTCAAGGGTCCCCTGGCTTCGTTGAAGGGCTCGCGTCCGAACGCCCCCGTGTAGTGCGCGCGCTCGAGGTCGCGCGATTCCGTGGTCTCGTTCGCCTTCGCGAACGCGATGGCCTCGTCGAGGCGGACGGCGTCGAGGCCCGCCTGGGCGGGGGTACGGCGCTCCCACTCGCGGCCGGGCCAGTAGGGAGCCGCGGCGGAGCGGGCCGGAGCGGGCGCCGCGGCCAGCATCAGGGCCAGGCAGAGAAGAGTCATGAGCGGGTATTGTGCCGCACCTCGCCGGTCCCGGGCCGAACCTGCTGACACCATGCTGTCAGCAGACCCTCCGTACCTTCTGTCAGCGCGCCCCGGAAGGGACGCCCAGCGAAAGGATTCAAGATGCTGCAGAAGACCGTCCCCGCCTGGTTCGAGATCCCGAGCGTCGATCTCGACCGCGCCGTTCGCTTCTACGAGGGGATCCTCGAGACCAGGCTCGCACGCGAAGACATGGGCCCCATGCGCATGGGCGTGTTTCCGCACGAGAAGCCGCTTCCCACCGGGGCTGTCGTCCACGCGCCCGGCTACGAGCCGGCCAGCCAGGGCAGCGTGGTGTACCTGAACGTCGACGACATCCGGCCCGTGCTGGCCCGCGTACCCGCCGCGGGCGGCGCGGTGGCGCTGCCCCTCACGGCGCTCCCGGGCGGCGCGGGGGTGTTCGCGCAGATCCGGGACACCGAAGGCAACCGGGTCGGCCTGTACTCGGCCCGCTAGCTGCTAGCGGTTTGGCGGCGCGGGCCGGCTGCGCGAGCATTCACGCATGCGGCGTGCGGACCGGCTGTTCCTCATCATCCACACCCTTCGCGGGCGGCGGGCGGTCACGGCCCGCCGCCTCGCGGAGACGCTGCGCGTCTCGGCGCGCACCGTCTATCGCGACGTGGCCGACCTCCAGCTCTCGGGGATCCCGATCGAGGGCGCGGCGGGCGTCGGCTACACGCTGCGGCGGGGAAGTGACGTCCCGCCA
>DASTLK010000331.1:0-8680 GCA_035715025.1 Vicinamibacteria bacterium | reverse complement strand
CGTCCACCGCGACATCAGCCCCAGCAACATCATGATGACGCGCGAGGGCACGGTGAAGCTGATCGACTTCGGCATCGCCACCCAGAGCGGCACCCGCGACTCCAGCCTGACCGGCAAGCCCGCCTACATGGCGCCGGAGATGGTGGTGGAGCTGCGCGCGGACAACCGCAGCGACCTCTTCTCGCTCGGCACCGTGCTCTTCGAGATGCTGACCAACGAGCGCCTCTTCCAGGGCAAGACCACGGCCGAAGTGCTCGAGCAGGTCATCGCCGGCCATCACCCCTCGCCGCGCACGTTCAACCCCGCCATCCCCGACGGCGTGATGGCCATCGTGCGCACCGCCCTGCAGCGGGACCCGACCCGGCGCTACGCCTCCGCGGGCGAGATGGGGGCCGCTTGCGAGCATTTTCTCTACGACAAGGGATACGGGCCGACCAACCTCACCCTGAAGCAGTATCTCCACGCGCTCTTCCCCGAGTTCAAGCCGCCGCGGCCGCTCACGCGTGAAGAGTTCCCGCTCGTCGAGCCCACGCTCATCCCCATCAGCGACGGGCCCTCCTCGCGGCGCGACGGGAAAGAGGACGACAAGACGCCGGTCGCGCCCCTCAAGCACGCGTACAACGTCGCGGTGCCGCCGCCGGATGCCCCGCCGACCCTGGCCCCCGGCCACGCGGGCCCTCGCCCACGACGTCTGAAGACGCGCCTGCGCCCGCGTTGACCGCGCCCGGACCGGCCGCCGCGCCCGCGCGCCCGTCAGGGGCGCACGCGGTCTCGCTCGCGGCGAGCCTCGGCCTCTTCGCCTCGATCCTGGTCGTGTTCGTCACCTCGGGACCCATCGAGATCGGCGCGAAGTCCGTCCTTTGGCGCTGGTTCGCTCCCGGGGCGCGGCTGCGCGACCGGGTCGTCCTGCGCCTGCCCGCCCTGCGCCGGCAGGAGGAAGGGCGACTGGCCGTCGAGGCACGCGCGGCCGCCGCGCCGGACGCGCCGCTCGCCGTTTCCATCGATGGGGATCCTCCGTCGCGGGTGGCGCTGGATCCGATGCGCCGCACGTGGCTGGCCTTACCGGCACGGGGCGCCGACGGCGCCGACGTCACCCTGGCGCCCACGGGCACCGCGATCCTCGACGGCATCGTGATCCGCACGCGGCCGGAAATCGCGAGGGCGGTGGTGGCCGGGGTCGCGGTGGCCTTGATCGCCTTCGCGTTGCTGCGGGCACGGCCACGGGACGAGGCGCTCGGACTGGCCTTCTTCGCCATGGGCGGGACGGTCCTTTGCTGCGTGCCGGGATGGGTCGCCCTCTCCTGGCCCGGCGCCGCGACCCTCGCGCGCACGTTGCTGCCTTCCGCGATCGCGCTCGGCGGTCTCGCTCTGGCCCTGGCGCGCACGCGCCAGCGCGCCACCATCACCCGACTGGCCGTGCTCGTCACCGCCGGCCTCCTCGGCTGCTGGATCCGCGCGTACTTCCTGCCCTCGGCCGGATCCTGGGACGTCGACTTCTGGCGCACCGCGATCCTGAACGGAAGCGCGCACGGGTACGCGCGGACCTACGGGGGTCCGGACGACGTGCCCGCAGGGCACCTCCGCGCACAGCTCACGGGCAAGGAACCCGTGTCCCTGCCCTCGATGGTGGGCCGTCCCATCGTCGTGAACTACCCGCCCCTCACGATCACGATGTGGACGCTCTTCTGGCGGATGACCCAGCGCTGGGGCGTGCGCCTCGAGCCCATCGAGGCGCAGGCCCTGGCCGTCAAGGTCTCGCCCGTCGCGGGCGACGTCCTCGCGGTGGCCGTGCTCCTCTGGATTCACCGCCGCCGTCCCTGGCGCGCGGCCACGCTGGCCGCGTTCTACTGGGCGACGCCGGTGTCCTGGCTCAGCGGCGCCGTGCTCGGATACCAGGACGGCGCTTATGCCCCGCTGGCCGTGATTGCCCTGGCCATCGCCGCGGCCGGAAACGGGTTCTGGGCGGGCGCGGCCCTCGGCGTGGCCACGATGGTCAAGCTGCAGGCGCTGCTGCTCACGCCCGCGGTCGCGGGCGCCCTCATCGCCGGCGTGGACGCGCGGCGCGCCGTGGGGCGCGTGGCCGCCGCCGCCGCCGGAGGTCTGACGGCCATCGCGCTCGCCTTCTCGCCGTTCGCTCTCGCGGGCACGCTTCCGGCGGCGGTCGTGCACGTCAACAACAGCTGGCTTCCCGGGCCCACTTCCGGCGGATCACCGAACGTCTGGTGGCTGGTCGGCCACGTGATGACGACGCTGCGCAAGGGCGGCAGCCTCACCGGCCGCGTGCAGTTCATCTTCGACGCGACCGTGGGCCTGCCCTTCTTCGCGATCGGACGCGTCCTGTGGATCACGGCGGCGCTGGCCACGGTGTTCTACCAGCGGCGTCACCCCGGTCTCCACCCGGCTATGCTCGGGGGGGCCACTGTCTTCTTCTCCTACGCGATGCTGGCCACGGGCGCGTACGAGAACCACATCCACACCCTCTTCCTTCTCCTCCTGGCCGGCGGCCTGATGACGCGGCGCTGCCGTGTCATCGCCACCCTGGGCGCGGCCGTGTACGTCCTGGACATGCTCCTGATGTCGGGGCTGGGCCGGTTCTACACGTGGCGCTACCTCGTGGTCGAGCCGCTCACGCCCGTGTTCGACGCGGTGCGCATGGGTCTCGGCTTCGACCTCACCGTGCTCCTGGCGGTCGTGAACCTGGCCCTGTTCGCGGCCTGGTGGATGGGATTCCCCGCCGCGCTCGAGACAGGCGACGACGGGAGCGGCGCCGCCTACCGGCGCCCGGAGGCCGTCGCTTAGAATCGCCGGATGCTTTCGAGACACCTTGCCTGCGCCTTCGCGGTGGGCGCCATCGCGCTGACCGCCTGCGGTCCCTCCTCCTCCGGCAAGGCCGTGCGGCGCGCGAAGCAGCGCGTGTTCGTCCTCGGTTTCGACGGCATGGACCCGAACCTGGCGCGCAAGTGGATGGACGAGGGCAAGCTCCCGAACCTCAAGCGGCTCGCGGAGCAGGGGACGTTCGCGAAGCTGGAGACCACGCAGCCGTCGGAGTCGCCCGTGGCCTGGGCCAGCTTCGCCACCGGCGTCAATCCCGGCAAGCACAACATCTACGACTTCCTCAAGCGCGACCTGCAGACCTATCTGCCCGACGCGAACATGGGAGTGAAGGTCGTGCCGCCCGTCTTCAAATGGGGCTTCCTTCCCGTCAAGCGGCCCGAAATCACCTCCACGCGCGGCGGCACTTCGTTCTGGAAGCACGCCTCCGAGGATGGGCTCAAGAGTGTCGTCCTCACCGTGCCCATGAACTGGCCCCCGGACGACATTCACCACGGCGCGATCCTGGGCGGGCTTCCGCTAGGCGACATTCGGAACACGCTGGGCACGTTCAACTACTGGGCCACCGACCTCAGCTCGTTCGAAGAAGGCAACACCGAGTTCGGCGGCTACCTCAAGCGCCTCCTCTTCGAGGGCGGCGTGGCCCAGCCCCTGCTCAAGGGCCCCGATAGTCCCATCCTCAAGCAGGAGGAACGGGAGCTCCAGGCGAAACAGAAGACGGGCGCGCTCTCCGATCCGGACACGAAGCGCCTCGAGGAGTTGGCCACGAGCAAGGCGGTCGACATCCCGTTCACGGTCAAGTGGACGGAAGGTAGCGGGCACGCCGAGCTCGACATCCAGGGGACGCACCTCGATCTCAAGACGGGCGAGTGGAGCGGCTGGGTCCCCCTCACGTACAAGTTCAACGCCCTCGTGAAGGCGCACGGCATGGCCCAGTTCCACGTCATCCGCGCCGACGGCGAGCTCCAGATCTATGCCTCGCCCGTCAACCTGGACCCCCGCGATCCCCCCGTCCCGATCTCGCAGCCCAAGGAGTTCTCCAAGCAGCTCGTGGACAAGATCGGCCTCTACCGCACGCTGGGCTGGGCGGAGCCCACCATGGCCCTCGTGGAAGGGCGGCTCGACGAGTCCGACTTCATGTACGACGCCAACAAGGCCATGGACGATCGCGAGCGCATCTTCTTCAAGAACCTCGAGGACGACGACTGGGACCTCTTCGTGGCCGCCATCGAGACCACCGACCGCGTGTCGCACATGATGTGGCGTCTCATCGACCCCAAGCACCCCATGTACGACGCGGCCCTGGCCGCCAAGTACGGCGACTCGATCGAGAAGATCTACCGGCGCGCGGACGACCTCGTGGGCCGGATCGAAGCCAAGCTTCCGCCGGGCACCGCCTACTTCGTGATGTCCGACCACGGCTTCCACTCGTTCCGCCGCGGGGTGAACATCAACACCTGGCTGGTCCAGAACGGCTACATGGTGTTCCACGGCCAGGAGGGCCAGAAGAAGGGCCTGGCCGACCTGTTCGGCCACGGCAGGTTCTGGGAAGGCGTCGATTGGACGCGGACCAGGGCCTACGCCGTGGGTCTGGGCCAGATCTACTTCAACCTGCGCGGACGGGAGGCGCAGGGCATCGTCTCCGCGGGGGCGGAGTACACCGCGCTGCAGGACGAGATCGCGGCCAAGCTCGTCCAGCTGAACGATCCCGACAGCGGGGAGGCCGTCATGCGCGCGGTGTACAAACGCGACGACATCTACAAGGGCGAGTACCTCCAGTACGCGCCGGATCTCCAGGCTGGCTTCAATGACGGGTACCGCGTGGGGTGGCAGGACACGCTGGGCCAGATCCAGCGCACGATCGTGGAGAACAACAACCGCAAGTGGAGCGGCGACCACTGCGCGACCGCCACCGAGATCAGCGGAGGCGTGCTCTTCACCAACCGCAAGATCTCCACGACCTCGCCGAGCATCATGGACCTCTCCCCCACCATCCTGAAGCTCCTCGAGGTGCCCCTGCCCGCCGACGTCGACGGCAAGCCACTGTTCTAGGAGCCCGTCGCCACCGCGATGGGACGGGCTCGTGATGGGGCACCCCCACACGAGCGAGAGTGACCCGCGGCGGCACGCGGTGGTGATTCCATGTCCGGAATGGGCCCATCAGGCGGCTGTCCCATCCGGCCCCGACGGCCGCCTCGCGCCATCCTGGCCCTTCTCATGCTCGCGGGCGGGCTCGTTCATGCACAGATCCCGTCGACTTCGCCCGCGCCGTCGGCCTCTCCCGCCGCGACCCTCGATCGCGCGTCCACCACGGACGAGCGTCTGCGGCGCGTGCGCGAGCGCAAGCAGTCGATCGAGCGTGACGTCGCGCGCCTGCGCGGCCAGGAGCAGAGCCTGCTCGCCGACGTGGAGCGCCTCGATCTGGAGGTGCGCCTCCGCACCGAGCAGCTGCGCGAGACGCAGCTCGTCCTCCATCGCGCGAGCGAGCAGATGAACGCGACCTCGCGCCGCGTCCGCGAGCTGGAGGCGGCCGTGGCCCAGGCCCGCCCGCAGCTGGCGGCTCGGGCGCGCGCGCTCTACAAGATGGGCGACCTCTCCTACCTGCGGATGCTGCTCTCGGTCGAGCAGCCGGCGGACATGCTGCGCGGATATCGTTTCGTGAGCGGGCTGGCCCGGCGCGATCGCGAGAAGATGGCGGCCCTGCGCGCCAACCTCTCGGCGCTGGCGGCCACCCGCGACGAACTGCAGAAGAAGACGCGCGAGACGCTCGCCCTGCGCGCCGACCTCGACCGCGCCCGCCGCTCCCTGGAGGGCGACCGCCAGCGGAAGTCGGAGCTGCTCACCTCCATCGTGGAGAAGAAGGAGACGCACGCGGCCTACCTGCAGGAGCTGGAGGAGGCGGAGGGCAAGCTCGGGCAGCTGCTGTCCGGCCTGACCGAACGCGACATCACCGTGCCCATCACCGTCTTCAAGGGAGCGCTGCCCTGGCCCGCCCACGGGCGCGTGCGCATCGCCTTCGGGCGCCACAAGCATCCGCGCTTCGAGACCTACACCCTGCACAACGGGATCGAGATCGATGCGCCCCTGGACGCGCCCGTCAACGCGGTGCACGACGGCACCGTGGCCTTCGCCGATCAGTTCCTCGGGTACGGGCTGATGGTGATCCTCGACCACGGGGGCAAGAACCACACGCTCTACGCCCACCTCGCGGAGACCCGCGTGCAGCCCGGCCAGCACGTGTCCGCGGGGGACGTGGTGGGAACGGTGGGCGCGTCCAGCGTCGAGGGCCCCGGCCTCTACTTCGAGCTGCGCTCACAAGGGAAGCCGCAGGACCCGCTGGAATGGCTGGCCCGCGAGGGGCATTAGGCGCTTTCCCGCTATAATGCGGTTGGAGCACGGCGGCCCTCGCGCCGTGCGGAAGGTGCCATGATGAGCCCCCGCAGTCGCCTCGTCCTCGCTCTCGTCTCCACTCTTCTCGTCGCGTACGTCGCCGTCGGGTCGCTCCTCGGACGCGTGTTCGGGGACACGACCTACGGACAGCTCGCGGTGTTCAACGAGGTCGTGCGGCTGGTGCTCGACGCCTACGTCGAGCCGGTCAACATCGACCACGCGATGATGGGCGCGCGCATGGGGCTCACGGACGCGCTCGACGGAGACAGCGCCTACCTCGACGCCGACGAGCTGCGCGCGTACCAGCAGCCTCCGCGCGAGGGCGAGGCCGAGATCGGGGTGGTGCTCACCCGCCGCTTCTCGTTCCTGATGGTCGCGGCCACCCGCGCCGGCTCGCCCGCCGCGAAGGCCGGGGTCAAGCCGGGCGACATCATCAAGACGATCGACGGCCGCCACTCGCGGTCCCTCTCGCCGCCGACCGGCCAGCGCCTCCTGCGCGGGGAGCCGGGCTCCATCGTGAAGCTGACGCTGTTGCGCGCGGGGAGCGATCCGCTCGACCTGTCCGTGGTGCGCGAGCGGCTGGTGCCCGTGGCGCCGGAGCGGCGGATGCTTGCCGATGCGACCGGCTACATCAAGGTGGCCGAGTTCACGCCGCGTGCGGCGGAAGAGGTCAAGAGCGAGATCGACGCCCTGCGGCGGGCGGGCGCGCATGCCCTGGTCCTCGACCTCCGGGGATCGGGCGCGGGCGCGCCGACGGACGGCGTGAAGGTCGCCGAGCTGTTCCTCAAGGGAGGGTCGATCGGGAAGCTGGCCGGCGCGCGCGAGGACGAGCAGGTCTTCAGCGCCGATCCGGCGCGGTCGGCGTGGGATCGTCCCCTGGCCGTGCTCGTGGACACGGGGACGGGAGGCGCGGCCGAGGTCGTGACGTCGGCGCTGCTCGATGCCGGCCGTGGTCCCGTCGTCGGCGAGCACACGTTCGGCCGCGCGGGCGTGCAGAAGATCGTTCCCCTGGCCGAGGGCGGGCTCCTGCTCACCGTGGCCAAGTACGTCTCGCCCAAGGGCACGGCCATCCACGGGAAGGGCATCGAGCCCACGGTGGTGGTGGACGTTCCGGAGCGCGACGACGACGAGGCCGCGCCCGCCGGCGACCCCATCCTCGACAAGGCGCTCGAGGTGCTGAAGAACCCGCCGGCGGCGAAGAAGGCGGCGTAGCAACAGCGGCGCTGCGCCTACTTGACCTCGAAAGACGCGTCCTTCGTATAGTCCTTCTTCGCGACGTTGTCGCGGACGCGCAGCTGCACCACATACTTGCCGGGCGCGAAGTTCGTGAGGGGCACCGGTCCAATCGACGGGCTCGCGACGTCCGTCTCCACGACCTGGTCCTCGGTCTTCGCCACCGGCTTGCCCTCCTTGAGGATCGAGAAGCCCCAGGTCACCGAGGCCTTGCCCGTGGTGGGGTCCTTGGTGGCGTTGTAGACCGCGCCGATCACGCTCATCTCGCCTGACTTGGCGAAGACGTTGTCGAAGGATGGCGTCAGGCGATTGGTGCCAAGGACGAAGTCGGACATCGGGTCCTTCGGATCGGGCGTCGCCCCGCCCTCCTGGATGCTCTGGAGCATCACCAACGGCATGATGTCCAGCTCGCCCTCGCCGAGATCGGGGACGGTCACGGGAATGACGGCGACCGACCCCTTGCCCGACTTGGGATCGAGCACGCCGACGTTGAGGGTGTACTTGCCCGGGCGCAGCGTCATTCCGTAGGAGGCCATGACGGAACCGTCCTCCGCGAATTCGCCGTTCACGAGGCGATCCTTCTG
This sequence comes from Vicinamibacteria bacterium, assembly GCA_035715025.1. Lineage (GTDB taxonomy): Bacteria > Acidobacteriota > Vicinamibacteria > Fen-336 > Fen-336 > AA29. The sequence goes on along the minus strand of DASTLK010000331.1, from coordinate 641 downwards.
GGCCGCGGTCCGGCCCTGGGCGTCGAGGGCCTGGACGACGACGTTCACGGGCGCCGTCTTCGCGCCCGCGTCGCGGGGCAAGCCCGTCGCGCGGACGAGGCCGGCCACGTAGGTGGCTCCCTCCGGGCTGCGCAGCATCATCGCGTTCTGCGTGGTGACGGGGAAGTCCTGCCGCGGCGTCTTGAGCAGCGTCTGGGCCGGGCTCGGCTTCGGAAGCTGGTCGACGAGCTTGACGATGTGTCCATCCGCGCCCTTCTTGTAGGCGAGGTTCGGACGGGCGACCTTGCTCTCCGCCACCTTGCTGAGCTGCTCGCTCAGGCGCGCGCCCTGCGGGAGCTGGCAGTCCTTCTCGAATTGGATCTGGACCTGTCCGCCCGCGAAGGTCTGCCCCGGACGATCGCGATAGGTCCAGATCTCGGACGGCCGCAGCGAGGGGGCATCGCCCGACTGCTTGTCCTGCTTCATATCGTCCGGCTTGCCGAGCAGGAGATAGACGCGGCCGCAGTCGGTGGCGGAGCCCGGCTGCCCGGCGACCTTGAACAACCGGTCCACTTCCGCGCGCTGCGTGTTGTAGGCGGCCTGGAACTCGTTTTCGGGCGTATCGAGGTCGGGGTCACGCCGCGCCCAGAAGATCTTCTCGA
>DASTLK010000330.1:0-6272 GCA_035715025.1 Vicinamibacteria bacterium | reverse complement strand
CGCCGAGCTCGTCCGGGCCGCGCACGAGGAAGTGGATGGGAAAAGGCTGGCTGCGGTCCTCCTTGTAGCGGCCGGCCGCCGCCTCGTCGTCCACCAGCGGGTAGACGAACGGCCTCCGGTGGAAGCGGCCGCCCTCGTCGACGACGTGGAGCCGCGTCGGCGGCGCGTAGGGCAGCGCGCGTGCCTGCACGGTCGGTCCGTACGGTGCGAGGAAACCGGCGCCGAGGGCCGCGGCGTGAATGGCGGCGAGGACGGTCGCGGCCAGCGCCATCTTGTCCGGCCTCCTCACTTCTCCTCCCTGCGGATGCGGGGGTCGGCGGCGAGCAGCAGCGCGTCGGCGAGGACGTTGCCGCCGAGGAGCAGCACCGTGGATGCGAGCACCAGGCCGAGCACGAGGTGGAAGTCGCGGGCCAGGATCGCTTCGAGAAGCAGGGGCCCGAGGCCCGGCCAGCTCATCACGATCTCCACCAGCAGCGACATGCTCAGCAGCGTGGCCACCGACAGGCCCAGCAGCGAGATGAGCGGGTTGGCGGCGGCGGGCAGGGCGTGCCCGAAGAGGATGCGCCACTCCGGAAGGCCGTGCCCACGTGCGGCCTGGACGAACGGCGCGTCCAGGGTGGCGGCCACGCTGGCCCGAACGTGCCGGGTCAGGCTCGGCAGGACGCAGAGGGTGAGGGCGGCCCCGGGCAGGACGAGGTGCCACACGACGTCCCGGATGCGCGCGGCAAACGACATCTGCTCGTGTCCGACCGAGGTCATCCCGCCGGCCGGGAACCAGCCCGTGCGAACGGCCAGCAGCAACAGGGCGAGCGCGAGGATGATGTCGGGGATGGCCAGGAGGACCGCCATCACCACGGCCAGGGCGCGCCTCGCGGCCGCGCGCCTCGCCGCCGCCCACCACACGCCGACCGGAATGGCGAGCGCCCATGCCGTCGCCGTCGCCGTGGTGGTGAGGAGGAGCGTGTTCCGCACCCGCGGCCACAGGAGGGGGGCCACCGGGCTGCCGTAGGCGAACGAATACCCGAGCTCGCCGCGCGCGAGCGAAGCGGCCCAGCGCGCGTAGCGCTCGGGCAGGGGGCGGTCGAGGCCGTGGCGCGCGCGCAGGGTGCGCAGCGTCGCCTCCGAGATCCGCGGGTCGAGCCGCATCTCCGCGAAGAAGTCGCCGGGCGCGAGCTCGACCAGCACGAAGGAGAGGACGGAGACCCCGAACAGCACGAACAGGCCGTGGAGCGCGCGTCGCGCGAGCCAGCCCAGGAGTGTGGCCAAGTCAAGAGGCCAGGGGCGGCACGGCCGGGACCGCCGCCACCAGCGCGCGCGTGTGGGGATGCTGGGGCGCGCTGAAGAGCTGCGCCGCGGCCGCGCGCTCCACGATGCGTCCCTCGAACATGATGGCGACCTCGTCCGCGAACACGGACATGCGGGCGAGGTCGTGCGAGATGCAGAGGTAGGTCAGCCCCTCGCGAAGGCGTAGCTCGTGAAGGAGGGCTGCCACCTGGGCCTGGATGGGCGCGTCGAGGCCGGCGAAGGCTTCGTCCAGGATGAGCAGCCGTGGCTTGACCGCCAGCGCGCGCGCGATGGCCAGCCGCTGCCGCTGGCCGCCGCTGAGATCGAGAGGGCGGCGGTCCGCGACCGCGGACGGCAGGCCGACGGTCTCCATCAGCTCCAGGGCGTACCCCCGCCGCTGCGCGGGTGCGCCGAGGCCCCGGATCTCGAGCGGCTCGGAGACGATCTCGGTCGCCGTCAGTCGTGGCGACAGCGCGGCCGCCGAGTCCTGGAAGAGGAGCTGCACCTGCTCGCGAAACGCGCGCAACGCGGCGCCCCGGAGGGACGCCACGTCGGCACCGTCGAACCGGATCTCCCCGTGCGTCGGCTCCTCCTGGCCAGCGAGGCAGCGCGCGAGGGTCGACTTCCCCGAACCGGATTGGCCGACGAGGGCGACGACGGTGCCGCGGTCGATAGTGAGGTCCACGCCGGCCAGGGCATCGACGGCAGCCGAGCGGCCGGCCGCGCGGCGCGCGTAGCGTTTGCTGAGACCGCGGATGCGGACCAGCGGCTCGTCATTCATGGAGGACGTACCCCCCCGCGCATCGCCACACGCGGATAGGCGAGGGAGAGTCCGCGCGTGTAGGGATGCAGAGGCTGGCCGAACACCTGGGCCGGCGTCCCCGTCTCCACCAGGGTCCCCGCGTACATGACGAGGACGCGCCGCGCCACCGCCGCCAGAGCGCCCAGGTCATGACTGGCCATCAGGACGGCAAGGCCGAGCCGAGCCTGGAGCGAGGCGAGCAGACCCAACACCTCCGCCTGGGTGGTGGAGTCGAGCGATGCCGTCGGCTCGTCGGCCAGGAGGAGCGCGGGCCGGCAGGCGAGCGCCTGCGCGAGGACGACGCGCTGGCGCTGGCCGCCGCTGAGCTCGTGCGGATAGGCGTCGTAGACACGGTCGGGCGGGTTGAACCCGACTTCGGCGAGGGTGGAGAGCGCGTCGTCGCGGCAACGGCCTGGGCTCTGATCGCGGTGCGCGCGGACCACCTCCGCCACCTGCGCGCCCACGCGCCGCACCGGGTTGAGGGCGAGCGCGGGATCCTGGAACACGATCGCGATCTCGGCCCCGCGCACGCGCCGCAGCTCCGAAGGCGGCCGCTCGAGCAGATCGCGTCCCCGGAACCGGATCGAGCCCTTGACCACGCGCGCGGACGGCGGCAGCAGACCCAGGATGGCGAGGAGGAGCGTCGATTTCCCGCAGCCGGACTCGCCGAGCAGGCCGACGACCTCGCCGCCCTCGACGTCGAAGGTGAGGTCCTTGGCCGCCCACACCGGCCCGCCGACGGTGTCGTACGCGACGGCGAGGTCCTTGACCTCGAGCAGGCCCGGCACCCGCGAATGATAGGGCGAGCCCGGGAGGAAAATCTTGAATCGTCGTCCCCTTCGCCGCGAATTGCCGTCCTATGATTCTTGAAGGGTCGCGTCCGCCCATGCTTTCGGGCGGCTGAGGACGGGGCCGATGATGACGCAAGCGAACGTCGGTTCGGGACGGCATTCGGAGCACGAGCATTTCCGCGAAGAGGATTGGCTCGACTTCGCGCGCGATGTCGGCGACCGCGAGCACCGCGCACTCGTCGCCCGCCATCTCGAGACGGGCTGCGCCGAATGCGAGGAGACACTCCGGCTCTGGGCGGCGGTGCTCACCGTCGCCGACCAGGAGGCGGGGGCTCTCCCGGGCTGTGTCCTCCAGAGGATGAAGGACCGCTTTTCCGTGCATCGTCCCGCGAAGCTGGGCGAGAAGATCGCCGCGGGGGCCGCCCTCGTCTTCGACAGCTTCCGCCAGCCGCTGCTGGCGGGGATGCGGGCCTCGAGCGGAGCGACGGCCCGGCAGCTCCTTTACAAGGCCGGACGCTACACGATCAAGCTCCAGGTCGAGCCGGGTATGGAGCGGGAGCGGCTGTCCATCGTCGGCCAGATCCTGGACGAGCAGGATCCGACGGGTGGGCTGCGAGACATCGCCGTGCTCGCACTGAAGGGCAGCCACACGCTCGACCGGACCATCACGAACCAGTTGGGTGAGTTCCATCTGGAGCCGGGTGCCACCGACAGGCTCCAGCTCTCCGTCGACGTCCCCGAGATCGGAACCTTCACCGTCGAGTCCCCCCGGCGATCGCCGAAAGCCGGACGAGGCGCGGAGGGAAGTGCGATCGAGGGTTCCGGTCGCGGTAGGAAGGCGCGACCGCGGTAGGCAGTCGGGTTCAGGCAGGAAGGGTAAGTTCGCACATGAAAACAAAATCAGTCATCTTCTCGGCCATATTCCTCGCGGCGCTGGCCACGCCGGTCGCAGCATGGGACACCAGTCGGTCCATCGTCCGCATCAAGGGCAACCTGGTCGGCCGGACGGTCATGCAATCCATTTGCACCCAGCTCCATTGCGAGATCCTGCATTCGCTGGACACCTTGCCCGGAGAGACGGGCCCGAGCTCGTTGTTCGTCGTGCGCAACCTGCCCGCGCCCAGCCTGTTCGTCAACTACGACCTTCTCGGCATCGCAGCCGTCGAGGCCGACCTGCCCGCGTGGCTGGCCGAGGACGACACCTGGGGCGTGTCACAGGCAACGGCCGCCGTTCTCGATGCGCTCGCCGACCACACGCCGGAGACCTACTACGGCTCGACGGCCTGGCAGTCCTATCTCGGGCAGCCCGCGTCCACCATCGTGCGGGCGAGCGACGCGCACTGCACGCTCCGCGCGACGGGCGGGGGAACCGTCGCCATCGTCGATACCGGCGTCGACATCGACCACCCCACGCTGGCCCCCGTGCTGACGGCGGGCTACGACTTCACGCGCGACGTGGCCGGGGGTGATGAGAAGGCCGACGCCGGTGGATCGCGAGGAGTGGCGCCCGACAGCGTGTATGGCGTCAGCCAGGCGACGGCGGCCGTGCTCGATCAGGCCACCGCGGCCGTGCTCGACGACTCCACGCTGGCCGACTTCGGCCACGGCACCATGGTGGCGGGGGTCGTGCACCTCGTGGCGCCCACCGCCCACATCATGCCGTTGAAGGCGTTCGCCTCGGACGGGACGGGCTACACGTCGGACATCATCCGCGCCATCGTCTACGCCGGCCGGAGCGGGGCCAACGTCCTGAACATGAGCTTCTCCCGTCGGACGCCGTCGGCCGAGCTCAAGCGCGCGATCGACAACGCGGCCGCCCGCGGGGTCATCGCGGTGGCTTCGGCGGGCAACGACGGGCGGCCGACCCTGATGTACCCGGCGGCGTACGACAACGTGATGGGCGTGGCGTCCACGGCCGACGACGATACGCGGTCGTCGTTCTCCAACTACGGCTCCAACCTCGTCTGGGTCGCCGCCCCTGGAGAAGGGATCATCACGACCTATCCCTGGGGCACCTTCGCCGGCGCGTGGGGCACGTCCTTCAGCGCGCCGATGGTGTCCGGGGCCGCGGCCCTGCTCGTGGGCTTGGAGAGCACCGCGACTTACGACCAGGTCTCGTCGGCGGTGGCGCAGGCGCAGCCGCTCACTCCGGATCTCGGCTACGGCCGGCTCGACCTCTACCTGGCGGTGGCGGCCGGACGAGCCCTGTGGCCAGACGCCGCCGAGAGTCCCATCCCCGACACCTGTGACTCGTCTCACGTCGACTGGGGGACCGGGCCCTGATCGCAGGCGAGCTCGGATGAGGACGCGCGAGCCTTCTGCTATCCTTGCCGCCCCATGCACGCGTTGGGCGGCCCTCCCATCAGCCCGTGAAGCGCCGCGAGGGGGGGCTCGCACGCCGCGCCAGCCGCGGCGAGGCCGGCGATCCGGACCCGACGGCCCCCCCCTCCGAACCGGCCGACCGTAGCGCCGCTGAACGTTCCACGGCCATGTCGAGGCGAGGGCTTTCGTGGCCCGATACGCATCTGGTCCGCGAATGCCGCAACGGGAACGAGGAGGCCTGGGCGGCCCTCCTCGACAAGTACAAGAACCTCATCTTCTCGATCCCGATCAAGCGCGGCCTCCCCCGCGACGAAGCCGCGGACGTCTTCCAGCGCGTCTGCGTGCTCCTGCTGGCCGAGCTGCCGCACCTGCGTGAGCCCAAGGCGCTGCCCATGTGGCTCATCCGCGTGACCTCGCGCGAGTGCGCCCGCTGGCGTCGTCAGGAGCATCCCTATCCCGCCCGCGACACCGTCGAAGCGGAGACGGCGGCGCTGGCCGACGAGCAGCCGCTGGCGGACGAGCTGCTGGGCCAGCTCAAGGACGAGCAGGTCCTGCGCGAGGCGATCCTGACCATGCCGCCACGCTGCCGCGAGCTGATCGGCATGCTGTTCTTCGACACCCCGGCGCGGCCGTACCAGGAGATCGCCCGCCGGCTCGGCCTGGCCGCGGGATCGATCGGATTCATCCGCGGCCGCTGCCTGACCCGGCTGCGCCGCGAGCTCGAGAAGAAGGGGTTCCGGTGACGGCGGCGACGACGCGCCCGCGCCCACGCAAGCGGCGACCCACGGAGGCGCGGCAGGAGCGGCTCTTCGCGCAGCTCGCGCGTCTTTTCGACGCCGCGCGCCGGCGTCAGTTCGTGGCCCGCCACCCCGAGCTGCTGCGGCCGGAGACGGTGACGCGCCTCAGCGAGGCGGTTCCCCAGAAGGTGCGCGTCGACGTCAATGAAGCGATGGCGCTGGCCGACGCGGCGGTGCTCATCGCGCGCAAGCTGCGCCGGCCGGAGTCGGTGGCCCAGAGCCTGCGCGCCAAGGGGAACGCGCTCTACGCGCTCAACGAGCACGCCGCCGCCGTCG
>DASTLK010000329.1:0-2658 GCA_035715025.1 Vicinamibacteria bacterium | reverse complement strand
GCAGATGGAACACGCGCGTCATCCGCGTCCAGAGCTCGCCCGGACGCGCCCCCGGCGGTGCCTCCTGCTACGTCTTCATCAGCGCTTCCCACTCCGCGCAGCGCGGGTCGGAGCGGACGTGGGCGGCGAAGCTTCGCTTCATGTCGAAGTCGTCGCGGGTGTCCATGACCATGGTGAGACGGCGCCCGAGCGCATAGATGTCCAGGGCGCGCACGCCGACGCGGCGCAGGCTCTTCTGGACCTCCGGCCAGACCGCGCGGTGGTGGGCCTTGTACTGAGCGATCGCGCGCGGGTCGTCCTTGAGGTCCAGGGTCAGGACGTACCGCTTCATCTCGAAGGCGCCACCCTCTGCCGCGAGCGGCCCAGCCCTTCGATGCCCAGCTCCACCACGTCGCCGACCTTCAGGTACTTCGGCTCCGGCTTGATGCCGAGCCCCACGCCCGCGGGCGTGCCCGTGCTGATCACGTCGCCGGGCAGCAGCGACATGAACTGGCTCAGATAGCTGACCAGAGTCGGCACGTCGAAGATCATGTTCGCGGTCGAGCTCTTCTGGCGCGACTCGCCGTTGACGGTGAGCCACATGCCGAGGGCCTGGGGCTGCGGGATCTCCTCGGGTGTGGCCAGAAACGGCCCCAGCGGCGCGAAGGTGTCCGCGCTCTTGCCCTTCGACCATTGGCCGCCGTGCTCGAGCTGGAAGCTGCGTTCGGAGTAGTCATTGTGCAGGGCGTAGCCCGCGATGTGGCGCGCGGCCTCTTCCTTCGAGACGTAGGCGGCGCGGGCGCCGATCACGACCGCGAGCTCGACCTCCCAGTCCACCTTCTCCGCCCCCCGCGGGGTCACGAGGTCGTCGTCCGGTCCCACGAGGGAAGACGTGGCCTTGAAGAAGATGACCGGCTCCTTGGGGATCTCCGCGCCCGTCTCCGCCGCGTGATCGCGGTAGTTGAGGCCGATGCAGACGATCTTGCTCGGCCGCGTCACCGGCGGCCCCAGTCGGGTGCCGGCCGCGATGCGCGGGGCGCGGGCGGCATTGGCCGCGGACCACGCGCGCAAGCGGGAAAGGCCGTCGCCGCCGAAGAAGGCCTCGTCGTAGTCGGAGCCGAAGGCGGAGGCGTCGATACGCGTCCCGTCCTCGATCTGCAGGCCGGGCTTCTCTCGCCCGGGATCGCCGAATCGGATCAGCTTCATAACACGAGCACTCCACCGTCGATGGGGAAGGCCTGCCCCGTGATGAACGAGGCCTCGTCCGAGCAGAGGTAGAGCGCCATCTGCGCCACCTCCTCCGGCGTTCCCATGCGGCCCAGGGGTTGATAGGCCGAGAGCTCCTGGAACATCTCCTGCTCGCGGCCCGGATAGGCGGACCTGAGGTACCCGTCCACGAGCGGCGTGTGCACGCGGGCCGGGCAGATGCAGTTGCAGCGCACGTTCTTGTTCATGTAATCGGTCGCGATGGAGCGGGTCATGCTCAGCACCGCGCCCTTGCTCGTCGAATAGGCGAACCGCTCCGGGATGCCGATGAGCGACGCGATGGAGGCCATGTTGAGGATGACGCCGCCGCCGCCCTTCAAGATGATGGGCAGGGCGGCTTGCGTGCTCAGGTACATCCCCTTGACGTTCACGCGGTAGATGCGATCGAAATCGGCTTCCGCGGTCGTCTCGATCGTCCCCACGTGGACGATGCCCGCGATGTTGGCCAGGATGTCGATGCGGCCGGCCGCCTTCTCGACCGCGGCCATGGCGGCGAGGGTGTCGGCGGCGCTGCTCACGTCGCACCGCTGGGCGTCCGCCTTCCCGCCCGCGGCGACGATGCGATCGGCCACGCGCCGGGCCGCCGCCTCGTCGACGTCGAGGACGGTGACGCGCGCGCCCTGCTTCGCGAAAAGGAGCGAGATCGCTGCCCCGATTCCCGAGGCGCCACCTGTGACGACGGCGACTTTGTGGGTCAGTTCGAACATGTCAAGGGATCCAGAGAACCGGCTGCCGGATGAAATAGTTCCGCACGACCTCTTCCACCTTCGAGTCCGCGGGCAGCGTCTTCCACAGCGCGACGTAATCGGGCTGGCTGAGGGCGAGGCCGCCGAAGAGGAGGCTGGCCTGGCGCATCGGCCACTCCGCGTCGTACATGACGTCCGGGGGCTTCGGCCACGCCTTCTTGTCGCGGATGTACGGGACCATGTAGGCCAGGGCGCGGCGCAGCCCGCGTCCGTCCGGAAGCGCGAACGTCCAGAGATCGTCGTCTTTCGTCCACAGCGTCTGGGCGACACCGGCCATGGCCTCGAGGTTGAAGAGCGAGTAGCCGTACGGTTTCGTGCGCCGCAGCTCCTCCGGGAAGCTTCCGTCCGCCGCGACCTGGCCGGGCACGATGACGGTCTTGAACCTCTCGCGCGCCCACGCCATCCGCTCCTGGTCGCCCACGAGGCGGGCGAAGGCGGCCACCTGGAGAAGCCAGCAGGTGGCGTGGTTGTTCCTGGCGTCGCGCTCCTTGAGCGCGTTCTCGTCGGTGGTCAGCCAGCGCAGGTATTCGCGGAACCATCCGCGTACCTCATCGCGCTCGTCGAGGGAGAGGGCGGGGGAGACGTCGAGGACCTCGATCGCGCGCGCGACCTCGACGAGGTGAAGCGTGTCGATCACTCCCTGCGGGCGGCCGGTCGTGATGCCGTG
>DASTLK010000328.1:0-7510 GCA_035715025.1 Vicinamibacteria bacterium | reverse complement strand
CCCGCCGTAGGTCACGCGGATGACGATCGGACACTTCCATACGTTGTTGGAGCGCCAGCGGATCACCGCCAGCTCATTGCGGATCTGCATGTACGCCGGCCAGATGTAGTCGAAGAACTGGATCTCGGCCACCGGCTTGAGCCCGCGCACGGCCATGCCGATGCCGCGGCCGACGATGCTGGCCTCGGCCAGCGAGGTGTTGAACACGCGGGAAGACCCGAACTTGCGCTGGAGGTTGTGCGTGACCTTGAAGACGCCGCCCTTGCCCTTGACCGCGGGCAGGCTCTCCTCCCGGCTGCAGTCGGCCACGTCCTCGCCGAAGACCACGACGGCGTCGCTTCGTGCCATCTCGTCGTGAAGGCAGGCGTTGAGCAGGTCGACCATGGTCTTGGGGTCGCCCACCGGCCGCGGCTCCGTGCGAAACGCCTCGGAGCAGGGATCCACGTCGGGCGAGTAGACGTAGAGAGGCGCGCTCCTGGCGTCGGGCGCGGGTGCGGAGAGGGCGGCATCGGCGGCGGCGTTGATCTCGCGGTCCACTTCCTCGCGCAGCGCGGCCAGCTCCTCCTCCCTCGCCACGCCCTCCTCCCGAAGGAAGGCAGGGTAGGCGACGAGGGGGTCGCGGCGGGCATCCGCCTGCCGCTCCGCCGCGGTGCGATAGAGGATCTCGTCGTCGGAGAGGGAATGCGAGTAGGGCCGGATCACGTGGGCGTGCACGAAAGCCGGCCCGCGGCGGGCACGGCACCAGGCCACCGCCTCGCGCATCACGGCCAGGCTGGCCAGCGCGTCGCAGCCGTCCACCTCGCGCACGAGCATGTCGGGGAACGAGCGCACGAGCTTCGAGATGCTGCCGCCCGCGGTCTGCACCTCGACCGGCACCGAGATCGCGTATCCGTTGTCCTCCACGAGGTAGACGATGGGCAGCTTCCGGCCCGAGGCCGTGTTCAGGCTCTCCCAGAACTCGCCTTCCGAGGTCGTACCCTCGCCCGCGGAGCAGTACACGACCTCGTCCGGGCGGCTGTCCAGGAGGGGACCCGCTTCCGCCGAGCCCACGGCCTGCAGGAACTGGGTACCGGTGGGCGAGGACTTGGTCACGACGTTGAGACGGCGCACGCCCCAGTGGGAGGGCATCTGGCGGCCGCCGGAGCTGGGATCGTCGCGAGCACCGGTGGCGCCCATCAGCATCTCCGTCGCCGTCATGCCGAGCTGGAGCATCAGCGCGCGGTCCCGGTAGTACGCGTAGAACCAATCCTCGCCCGGGCGCAGGGCCATGCCCGCCGCCACCAGGACCGCTTCGTGCCCGGCCCCGCTGATCTGGAAATAGATCTTGCTCTGGCGCTTGAGCTGGATCTCCTTGTCGTCGATCCGGCGCGAGAGGTACATCGTCCGGTAGATGTGGAGCAGCGTCGCCCGGTCGAGGCCCTTCAGCTTGTCGACGGACTGAGTCGCCAAATGACCTCGAGCGCGATGGACCGGACGACAGGGTGAGAGGTTGACAGGCCCCGCGGTCATTCTAACGCATGGTTGCGGCGCGCCGCGCGCAACCAGGGGTCCGGCCGCGTCCCCGGACTCGCCCGGCGATACACTTGGAGCCCGGAGGTGCCGATGCCGGTTTCGATGAGGTCGTGGGCCTGTGTCTTCGCCGTCCTCGCCGCCGCCCCCCTGGCCGCGGCTCCTCGCACCTACGTGGTCGACCCTGCGCAGAGCGCCGTGCGCATCCACGTGGGCAAGTCGGGGGCCTTCAGCTTCGCCGGGCACACGCACGAGGTGGTGGCCCCCGTCCTCTCGGGCGAAGTCACGGCGGATCCGGCCGATCTCGCCGCCTCACGCGTGGCCCTCACGTTCGAAGCCGGCGCGCTCACGGTCCGGCCGGAGGGCGAGCCGGCGGGGGATCCGCCGAAGGTCGAGGAGGCCATGCGCGGTCCCAAGGTGCTCGACGCCGCGCGCTTCCCGACCATCAGCTTCAAGTCGCAGCGCGTGAGCGGCCGCGAGGCGGGCGGGGGGGCCTACGACCTCGAGCTGGCTGGAGAGATCGCGCTGCACGGAGTGACCCGCCCGATCACGCTTCCCGTGCACGTGGAGGTCGCGGGCGACACCTTGACCGCCTCCGGGAAGGCCGTCCTGCGTCATGATCAGTTCGGGATGCAGCCCGTCAGCGTGGCCGGAGTGGTGAAGGTGAAGAACGAAATCGCCATCGACTACCGCATCGTGGCCCGCGGCCGATAATGTCGGAGGGGCCCGGAATTCCGACAAAAATATGGGGAGATTCGGCGGCCGTCCCGGGCCTATAATCCGCGCGAATTCGAGGAGGAGATGAGTCATGTCTGATGTTACGGGGCGGCTCTGGGCGGTCAGTCAGGCCACGTCGCGCAACATCCGTTTGGTGCCGGAGCTGACCAGCGGCTCCAAGGTCGTCGAGGTGTTCGGCAGCAACACGTTCGACGTGAGCGCGATGAAGGAGAAGCTGCCCAAGCCCGTCTTCAAGTCCCTCCAGGAGACGATCCGGCGGGGAACGCGCCTCGATCCCGCCATCGCCAACGAGGTGGCGCACGCCATCAAGGAGTGGGCGCTGGGCAAGGGCGCGAGCCACTTCTGCCACTGGTTCCAGCCGCAGACGGGCCTGACCGCGGAGAAGCACGACGCCTTCCTCACCTTCGACGACGACGGGCACCCCATGGAGCGCTTCAGCGGCGCCCAGCTCATCCAGAGCGAGCCCGACGCGTCCTCGTTCCCGTCCGGGGGCATGCGCAGCACGTTCGAGGCGCGCGGATACACGGCCTGGGATCCGTCCAGCCCGATCTTCGTGATCGACGGCCCGAACGGGAAGACGCTCTGCGTGCCCTCCGTCTTCATCAGCTATCACGGCGACGCGCTGGACAACAAGACGCCACTGCTGCGCTCGATGGAGTACCTCTCGGAGAAGGCGCTGGGCGTGCTGCGCCTGTTCGGCGACAAGGAATCGATCCGCGTCGTCCCCACCATGGGCCCGGAGCAGGAGTACTTCCTCATCGATCGCGCGTTCTACTCTCTGCGGCCCGACCTCGTGGCCTGCGGGCGCACGCTCATCGGGGCCAAGCCGCCCAAGGGCCAGGAGCTCGAGGACCACTATTTCGGGAGCATCAAGGACCGCATCCTGGCCTGCATGCAGGAGACGGAGACCGAGCTCTACAAGCTCGGCGTGCCCGTGAAGACGCGCCACAACGAGGTGGCGCCGAGCCAGTACGAGTCGGCGCCCATCTTCGAGGAGGCCAACGTCGCCTCCGACCACAACCAGCTCGTGATGGAGACGATGGGCCGCATCGCCCGGCGACACAACCTCGCCCTGCTCCTGCACGAGAAGCCTTTCGCCGGCATCAACGGCAGCGGCAAGCACTGCAACTGGTCGCTCATGGACTCCCAGGGGCGCAACCTCCTGGAGCCGGGGGCCACGCCGGAGAAGAACCTCCAGTTCCTGGTCTTCCTGGCCGCCACCCTCAAGGGCGTTCACAGGCGCGCCGGCCTCCTGCGCGCCGCCATCGCCGGCTCGGGCAACGACCATCGCCTGGGCGCCAACGAGGCGCCGCCCGCGATCATCTCCGTGTTCCTGGGCGACCAGCTCACGCGCGTCCTGGATGCGATCGAGAAGAAGGAGAAGGGCGGGGCCAACACCATGGAGACGATCAGCCTCGGCATCCGCAAGCTGCCCGAGGTCGCGCGCGACCAGACCGACCGCAACCGCACCTCGCCCTTCGCGTTCACCGGGAACAAGTTCGAGTTCCGGGCCGTCTCCTCCGCGCAGTCGATCTCGCTTCCCGTCGCGTTCCTGAACGTGGCCGTCGGGGAGGCCCTGGGCGAGTTCGAGGAAGCGCTTTCCATCCGCACGTCGAAGGGTGCGAACCTGCAGGATGCCGTGCTCGAGGCCGTCCGTGAGGCCGTGCTGGCCACCAAGGCCGTGCGTTTCGAGGGGAACAACTACGCCCCGGAGTGGGTGGAGGAGGCCCAGAAGCGCGGCCTGCCGAACCTGAAGACGTCGCCGGAAGCGCTGGCCGAGCTGGTGCGGCCGGAAGCGCGCGAGTTCCTGGCCCGGACGAAGGTGTTCACGGAAGCGGAGTCCGATGCCCGCTATCACGTGCGCATGGAGCGCTACATCAAGGACCTGGACATCGAGGTGGAAGCGCTGAAGAACCTGGTGTCCAGCCACGTGCTCCCGGCGGCCTTCCGCCAACTCGCCCTCCTGGCCAAAGCGGGCAGCGGGAAGACGATCCGCTCGTCCGCGGAGCGGGTCGAGGCCTCCGTCGAAGCGCTCAACACTCGGGTGCAGGACCTGCAAGCGGCGGCCGAGAAGGCGAGCGGCGCCGGCGACATGGTGAAGCACGCCCGCATCCTCGCCGACCAGGTCGTGCCCGCGATGGCGGCGGTCCGCGAAGTCTGCGACAAGATCGAGGAGACGGTGGCGGACGAGTTCTGGTCGCTGCCGAAGTACCGCGAAATGCTTTTCCTCGTCTAGGACTGGCTGCGGGGAGGCACGAGATGCCTCCCCGCGCCTGGCCGCCGTTGTTGATGATCGTTCGTAGTTGACAGCCGGCCCGGCCACAGCGTCTTGTCTGTTAACCGTGGCGATCGATTGCTGTTGCTTACCCCTTCAAGATCTCGTAAAGGAATCCCGCCCCCAGCGCCGTTTTCGCCGGCACGAAGTCTCCCGCAATCCCCACCAGCCGGTCCGCGAGATCCGGCCTTCGTGACAGGCGTCCCGCCACCGCGTTGGCCAGCGCCGGCCAGGCCACGACGCGCTGCAGCAGGCGATTGAGACGGAACTTGTCCCGGGTCGCCTCGTCACGCAGCCGGTCGTAGAGACGAAGGTCGGTCGAGCCGCCGGTGAGGGCCCGATGGGCGACCCCCGCCGCCAGCTCCGCGCTGCGTAGGGCGAGGGTGACGCCCTCGCCCGTGAACGGGTCGTAGAAGCCGGCGGCATCCCCGACCAGGACCGCGCCCGGAACGGAGACGCGCCGCGCCTCGAGAGCGAGAGGCCCGATCGCGCGCGGGCGGCTGGTCAGGCCGGCGCGCGGCAGCCGTTCGGCGACGCGCGGCCACCGCTCCAGCGTGCGCAGGTAGAAGTCCTCGAGATCTCCGCCCGCCGACCGCATGTCGGCCTGGTCCAGCACGAAGGTGACGTTGGCCTCGTCGTCGCCGAGGGGCGCGATGCCGCAGTAGCCGCCGCGCGTCACATGCATCTCCCCGTGGTCGGTCAGCCCGCCGACGCCCTTCCAGTAGCCGCGCACCGCGAACTTGCGGAGAGTCCGGTGCTCGCGGAGCAGGCCGAGCTTCCGCGCCACGACGCTGCGGCGGCCGTCGGCGGCGACCACGAGTCGGGCCGCGAGGCGCTGCGGACCGTCGGACCCCTCCAGGACGACGCCGCGCACCACCCCGCCGGGCGCGACGACGTCGAGGGCGCGCACGCCCTCGCGCACGTCGACGCCCGCCCCGCGCGCGCACTCCAGCAGGGCGCGATCCAGGCACCAGCGGCGCACCGCGAATCCCGGCTCGCGCGCGCCGGTGTATTCCCCGACGAACGCGGTGCCGTCGGGCGCGGTTAGCTTCATCCCGCGCATGGGACGAGGCCGGAGGGCCCGCACCGCACCGTCCGCGCCCATCCGGGCCAGGAGGCGCCAGGCTTCCGGCGAGACCCCTTCCCCGCAGACCTTGTCGCGCGGGAACCGGGCCTCGTCCACCAGGACGACGTCGTGCCCGGCCTGCCGCAGGAAGACGGCCGCCGCCGTCCCCGCCGGCCCCGCGCCCACGACCACCACCTCAGGCAGGGGACTTCTCCGCGATGGCCAGGAGCCGGTACGGCCAGCTGCGCTCGATGCGCACCGAAGGCACGCCCGCGGCCGCGAAGGCCGCCCGCAGCTCGGGCTCGCGGAAGGAGCTGCGTATCGAGATGAGGCCGTCCTCGATGCTGACCCGCGATTGGAAGAGGAGCGGGAAGACGGCCTTGCCGAACACGTAGGGCACGCGCGCGCGGCGCAGGTCGTTCACGACGAGAGCCCGCCGCGCCAGGGCGTAGAGCGCGCGCAGGAGATCGGGCAGCTCGGACTGGTCGAAGTGGTGCAGGAAGAGCGACGCCGTCACCACGTCGAAGGCGCCGGCGGCGAAGGGCAGGCGGTGAACGTCCGCCACCACGCGCAGCAGCTCCGCCGGTGCCGCCTGCAGATGGAGGAGCTTGATGTCGGCGCCCACGGCGGCGAGGGGGCGGCCCAGGGCCTGGCGCAGCGCGACGGCCACGTCGCCCGATCCGCAGCCGACGTCGAGCAGCCGCGGGCGGTCGGAGGACCGAAGGTAGGGGAGGACCGCGCCCAGGAAGCGGCCGCGGTTGCCGAGCCACCGGTTCACGAACCGGAGGTCGGCCAGGCTGCGCAGCGCTTCCTCGGGGGCGACGCCCAGGTCGAGGGCCTCGGGGTCGGTGGCGCGGGCGCGGAGATCGATCACGCGGGGTTCGCGCTCAGCAGAACTCGAGCAATGCGAACTCGGCGCCGAACCCGGGGCCGAACGCGCCCAGGATGCCCTTCTCGCCGCAGCGCAGGCCGCCGGCGCGGATCATCTCGTCGAGCACGAAGAGGACGGTGACCGAGCTCATGTTGCCGTGCTCGCTGAGGACCTTCTCCGTCGGGGCCAGGTCTGCGGGCGCGAGGGAGAGCTGCTCGCTCATCACCTCGACGATGCGCCGGCCGCCGGGATGGAGGATCCAGCGCGTCACGTCCTCGCGCCTCAGGCCGCGCGCGGCCAGGAACCCCGACACCACCTCGCCCACGTGCTTGCGCACGAACGGCGCCAGCTCGCGATCGAGGATGATCTGGAGGCCCTGGTTGCGGAGGTGGAAGCCCATGAGGTGGGTCGTGCCCGGGAAGAACACGCTCTCGGCGTCGAGGATCCGTGCCTGGCCCGGGCGGCGCGTGCGGCCGCGCGCATGGTCCGCGCCGGCCAGGACCACGGCCGCGCCACCGTCCCCGAATATCGCCGTCGACACCACGTTCGTGGCCGAGCGGTCCCAGCGCTGGAAGGTGAGGCTCGCGAACTCGAGGGCCAGGACCACCGCCACCTGGTCGGGATGCGCGACCAGGTAGTCCCGCGCGCGGGCGAGCCCGACCACGCCTCCGGCGCAGCCGGACTCGGTGATGGGGAGGCGCGCGAGCCGCGGCCCCATGCCCAGCGTGTCCGCGACGCAGGCATCCACGGCCGGGATCTGGAAGCCGGTGCAGGAGACGCTCACGATGAGGCCGACCTCGGCGGGGGCAATCTCCGCCGTGGCCAGGGCGCGGCGCACCAGGGCCGCCCCTTCGCGGCCGGCGATGTCGCGGTAGAGGTCGTTCTGGGTCTCGAAGT
Organism: Vicinamibacteria bacterium; assembly: GCA_035715025.1. Lineage (GTDB taxonomy): Bacteria > Acidobacteriota > Vicinamibacteria > Fen-336 > Fen-336 > AA29. The sequence goes on along the minus strand of DASTLK010000328.1, from coordinate 154 downwards.
CACCCGGGTGGAAGACCTGCTCGATGGGGACGACGCTCGCCCGCGCCGCCACGCCCGCCGAGGAATAGACCGACAGCAGGCGGCGGCCGGTGGGGTGATCACCCAGCCATTCGCTCACCCAGCCCGTGACTTCGTCCTGCGGATACCGGTAGGG
>DASTLK010000327.1:0-5299 GCA_035715025.1 Vicinamibacteria bacterium | reverse complement strand
CCGCCACTTTGAGGGCCAGCGAGGGAACCTGGACCGTGCCCGCGCCCACGGTGACCTCACGCGTGCTGGCCGCGAAGCCGCCCAGGTTCGCGGTCACCTTGTAGCTCCCCGGCGGCACCACCGTGAACGTGTACGTCCCCTCCGGTCCCGTCGTCTGGAACCGGTTCACGCCGGGACCCTGGAGCTGGACGTTCGCGCCGGGCAGGATGGCGCCCGACTCGTCCACGACCGAACCGGAGACCGTGCTCCCGGCCTTCGGCTGGGCCAGGGCGGGCCCGGCGGATGCCAGGAGTATTCCAAGCGCCGCGACCCCTCCATTCGTGCGCCAACGGCTCATGGGCATCCTCCTTGAGTTGAGCGTGGGACGTGCCTCAGGCTGCGTGGGACGCAGAGCTATACCACAGGGCGACCCGGAGTTGCCACCATCCCGGTCCCTGGATGAGCGTTTTTCGTTATCGCGAGAGGCCGACGGGAGCGCCGAGGGCGGTCAGGAGCTTGCCGTGGATGCCCCCGAACCCGCCGTTCGAAAGGATCACGACGCGGTCACCCTCCCGCAGCTCGCGCGCGAGATGGGCCACGATGGCGTCGACCGGCCCGATGAACCGGGCGTCCTGGCCCCGCGCCTGCATCGCGTGCACGAGGTCGTTCTCGGACAGGCGCTGCCCTTCCGGCACCTTGCCCGGCAGGTGGGCGCCGGCCACGATGACCGCGTCCGCGCCCTGGAACGCGACCGCGAAGTCTTCCTGGAACACGCGCGTGCGCGAGGTGTACGAGCGCGGCTCGAAGACGGCGAAGAGACGGCCCGTTCCCGTCGAGGCCATGTGCAGCGCGTGCAACGTCTCCCGCACCGCGGTCGGATGGTGCGCGAAGTCGTCGTACACGATCACGCCCCGGGCCTGCCCCTTCACTTCCAGGCGCCGCTTCACGCCGCGGAAGCGAGGGAGGATCTCGCGCGCCTTCTCCGGCGTCACGCCGACGGCGTTGGCCATGGCCACGGCCGCGATCGCGTTCCTCACGTTGTGCGCGCCGGGAAGCGGGACGAGGTATTCGCCGAGGTCCTGGCCGCCGTGGCGCAGGCGGAACCGCCAGCCGCCGCCGGGGGCAGGGCCGGCCTCCTCCCCGCGCCAGTCCGCTTCGGCCGTACCGAGCGCGAACGTCTCGACACGGCACAGCGCGCGCGGCAGGATCTCGCGCAAGGGCGCGCTCTCCACTCCCGCCACCAGGAGCCCGCGCCGCGGGATGAGCTGGATGAGGCGCAGGAAGGCCAGCTGCACCGCGGCCAGGTCGGGATAGATGTCGGCGTGGTCGAACTCGAGGTTGCCGATCACGGCGATGTCCGGCAGGTAGTGGAGGAACTTGGGCCGCTTGTCGAAGAACGCGGAGTCGTACTCGTCGCCCTCCACCACGAAGTGCTTCCCCCGAGAGGTCCGGTAGCTGCGCGCGAAGTCCACGGGCACGCCGCCGATCAGGAACGAGGGATCGAGGCCGGCCTGGTCGAGCAGGAAAGCGAGCATGCTCGTGGTGGTCGTCTTGCCGTGCGTGCCCGCCACCACCAGCGACTCGTGGCCGCGGATGATTTCCTCGGCCAGGACCTGGGGCAGGCTCGCCATGCGCTGCTTGCGATCGAGGACGATCTCGACCTCGGGGTTGCCGCGCGAGAGCGCGTTGCCGATCACGACGAGCTCCGCCTCCGCGGGCACGTTCTCTTCCGCGTAGGGCGAGCGCACGGGGATCCCCAGCTCCTCGAGCTGGGTCGACATGGGCGGGTAGATGTCCTGGTCCGAGCCGGTCACCTCGTGCCCCCGCTCGCGCAGGAGACCGGCCAGCGACGCCATGGCCGTGCCCGCGATCGCGGAGAGATGGATTTTCATTCGACCGACGCCTCCAGGATCTCGAAGCGCGTCTCTTCGCCGCGGCAGCGAAGACGCGCGCGCACGCCCAGGGGCAGGGTGACGTTGGGGCCGGTGACGTGTCCGCTGGAGAGGCCCAACGCGATCGGTATGTCCAACGCCGACAACGATTCCCGGATGACGTCCTCCAGAGTGAAGTCCGCCGAAGCGGGCGGGTTGCACCCCTTCATGTCTCCGAACACGAGCCCCCGGACGCCGTCGAACGCCCCCGACGAGCGGAGCTGAAGCAACATCCGGTCCACCTTGTGCGGCTTCTCGTCCACGTCCTCGATGAAGAGGATCGTGCCCTCCTTGTCCGGGCGGAGCGGCCAGGGCGTCCCGGCGGCGGCGGCGAGGATGGAGAGGCAGCCACCGAGGAGGCGGCCTTCCGCCTCGCCGTCGCGCAGGCACACGAGGTCGCCGGGCTCGGTGGCGTAGGGCACGGCGCCGCCCTGGAGGGCCGCGTTCCAGCTCCTCTCGTCGAACGCGCCCATGGCGAACTCCCAGGCCACCATCGGGCCGTGGAAGGTGACGAGCTCGAGCGCGTTGAAGACGAGATGAAGACAGGTGACGTCGCTGTAGCCGATGAAGGGCTTGAAGTGTTCGCGCAGAAGGTCGCGGTCCAGCCGCGGCAGCAGCCAGCCCGCCCCCGCGCCCCCCCTGGCGCAGATCACGCCCGCGACCTCGTCGTCGGCGAAGAGTCCGTGCAGGTCCGCCAGCCGCTCCTCGACGGTGCCGGCGGTGTAGATGTGCCGCTTCGCAACCGCATCTCCCACCTTGACCCGGAAGCCCATCTGTTCGAGGCGCTCCATGCCGCGTCGCAGGCGCCCGAGGTCGACGGCGCCCGCGGGCGCGCAGATCCCGAGGAGGTCGCCGGACCGGAGCGCGCGAGGTCGAGCCCAGCTCACAGCACCCGTCTCGTGGCGCCGCCGTCGACGGCGATCGTGGTCCCGGTCACGTACGAGGCGCGCTCGGAGCAGAGGAACGCGATCACGGCCGCCAGCTCCTCCGGCTCGGCCACGCGGCCCAGCGGGGCGGACTGGCCCAGAGCCTCGATCACCTGGGCGGGCGTGACTCCGGTGGCGCGCGCGCGGGCCTCCGCGACTTCGTCCAGGCGCTCCGTGCGCGTGTAGCCGGGGCAGACCGTGTTCACGAGGATGCCGTCCTTCCCCAGCTCGTTGGCCAGAGTCTCCGCCAGTCCGACGATCGCGGGCCGCAGCGCGTTCGACAGCGCGAGGCCCTGGATGGGCTGCCGGGCGGACAGGGAGGCGATGTTCACGATCCGGCCCCAGCGGCGCGCCCGCATGTGGGGGATGGCCGCGCGCACGAGGTGGACGACGTTGGCGAGCGTGACCCGGTAGGCCGCTTCCCAATCGTCGTCGGCGACCGTCTCGAAGGCTCCCGGCCGCGGCCCGCCGGTGTTGGTGACGAGCACGTCGAGACGCCCGAACGCCTCGGCCGCGCGCGTCACGAACGCGTGGCAGTCCGCGGCCACGCCGACGTCGGCCTTCACCGCGAGCGTCCGCGCCCCCGTCGCGCGCGCGATCTGTTCCGCCGCTTCGTGCACGCGCGCCTCGTCGCGGCCGCACAGCGCGACGGAGCAGCCTTCCGCGGCCAGCGCGTGCGCGGTCGCGCGGCCCAGCCCGCGCGAGGCGGCGGCGACGGCCGCCGCTCGTCCCTTCAGTCCGAAGTCCACGGGAACCGGAGCGGCTCTCCGCCGCGCTCCGAGATCTCCTGGGCGAGGGCCGTGAACTCGGGCGATCCGGCGCGCCGTCGCGCCTCGCGCGGATCGGGATCGCGATACGGCAGGAGGTAGCGCTCCTTCAGGCTGCGGATGCGTCGGAGCGAGTCGTCCATGGCCTTGAAGGGTACCTCTCCCGTCTCGACGGCGCGGATGGCGCCCTCGATGGCGGTGACCTGGGCGTCGTGGGTGAGGCAGACGGGGACGATGTCGCATCCCGCCTGCATGGCGAGGACGGCGGAACGGTCGGGGGTCCAGCGGTCGGCCACCGCCTTCATCTCGAGATCGTCGGTCAGCACCACGCCGTCGTACCCGAGCTCGCGGCGCAGGATGCCGTCCACGATCGGCTTGGAGATCGAGGCCGGCAACTCGGGATCGAGCTCGGGGTAGAGGACGTGCGCCATCATGATCGTCGCGACCTTGGCCGCGATCGCGCGCCGGAAGGGCCGGATCTCGACGTCGTCGAGACGGCTGCGGCTCTGCTCGACCACCGGCAGCTCGAGGTGGGAATCCAGGTCGGTGTCGCCGTGCCCCGGGAAGTGCTTGGCCGAAGCGACGACTCCCCCGCCCTGCAGGCCTTCGATCATGGCCGTCCCCAGCCGTCCCACGAGCTCGGGGTCGTCGCCGAAAGAACGGTTGCCGATGATCGGATTGTCGGGGTTCGTGTCCACGTCCATGATGGGCGCGAAGTCGCACCGGATCCCGGCCGACGCGCACTCGGCAGCCAGCGCCGCACCCATCCGGCGCGCCAGGTCCTCGGAGCCGGTGCGGCCCAGCGCGCGCAGGGGCGGCCAGACCGTCCACGGCGGGCCCATGCGGGCCACGCGCCCCCCTTCCTGGTCCACCGCGATGAGCAGCGGCGTGTCGTGGCCGGCGTCGCGCGCCGTCTCCTGGAGCTCGCGCAGGAGGCCCGCCACCTGCTCGGGGCCGGCGATGTTGCGCGCGAACAGGATGAGGTGGCCGACGCCGAACTCGCGGAGGAACCGCTTGACGTCCTTGGACGCCTCGAGCCCGTCGAAACCGATCATGAAGCGCTGCCCGACGCGCCGGACGCTCTCGCGCATGCAGTCGGGCTAGGCGCCGAGGCGCCGGCGCACGGCGTCGTTGACCTTCTTGCCGTCGACGGGTTTTCCGGCCGCCTGCAGGGCGGCCATGGCCGCCTTCATCGCTTTGCCCATGTCCCTGGGCGTGGCCGCCCCCGTCTCGGCGAGCGCCTTCTCCACCGCCTGCTCGATCTCCGCTTCCGAGGCCTCCGCGGGCAGGTAGGCCTTGAGCACGCTGAGCTCCTTCTCTTCCTTTTGGACCAGCTCGGGGCGATTGGCCTTGCGGAACTGGAAGATCGAGTCCTCGCGCTGCTTGACGAGGCCCTGCAGCACGCGGGTCGCCTCCGCGTCGTCGAGCGCGGCCTTCTTCTCGATCGCTCCATTCTGGAGCGCCGCCTTGGCCATGCGCAGCGCGCTGGTGCGGGCGGCGTCCTGGCTCTTCATCGCCGCCGTGAGGTCCTGGGTGACGCGCTCGACGAGTGTCATGTCGAAAAGCATACACCGGCGCCCCGCGCGGCCGGCGCACGCCGGAGAGGCCACTCACGCTATCCTTGCGGCGTGCGCGCGCTGGCGGCGGTCCTCGTGCTGGCCGCGGCGGCCCCTCCGGTAGCGACGCTCGGCCGGCT
>DASTLK010000326.1:0-13103 GCA_035715025.1 Vicinamibacteria bacterium | reverse complement strand
AGGTCGTGTCGAATCTCACCCGGGTGGCCGGGAACCACACCGTCAAGTTCGGCATCGACATCCGCCGCGCCCTCAACCTGCGCGTGCCCAGCGACTCGCATCGCTCCGGGCAGCTCTACTTCAACGAGCAGAACACCGCCGGCCCCAGCGGCGGCGGTCTGGGCGTGGCCAGCTTCATGCTCGGCAACGTGCAGCGCATGGTCCGCTACGTCAGCACGAGCACGGACGCGCGCGAGCGCCAGTGGCGGCAGTTCTACTACGTGCAGGACACCTGGCGCGCCACCCAGAAGCTGACCCTCAACTACGGCCTGCGCGCGGACATCATCGCCCCGCAGACCGTCAACGACCCGGGCAACGGCGGCTGGCTCGACCTCAGTACGGGCCTTATCTCGGTCGGCGGCGTGGGCAACGTTGACCTGGCCGGCAACATCAAGAACAAGATCAACTGGGCGCCCCGTCTCGGGGCCACGTATCAGCTCACCGCGAAGACGGTCCTGCGCGCGGGCTTCGGCCGCAGCTACGACATCGGTGTTTTCGGATCCACCTTCGGCCACGTCGTCACCCAGAACCTGCCCGTGCTCTCGTTCCAGGAGCTGAACCCGCCCAACTCGTTCCAGAGCGTGTTCAACCTGGCCCAGGGCCCGCCCAACCCCGTGTTCGTCCAGGTGCCGAGCAGCGGCCAGTTCGCGCTGCCCAACGGCGTCTCCGCGCGCGCGTTGCCGACCACCCAGCACCTGTCGCGCGTCGACGCCTACAACGTGACCCTGCAACGCGAGCTCACGGAGAGCGTCTCCGCCGAGATCGCCTATGTCGGCAACACCGGGCACGGGTTCATCGGCGACAACCCCGCTGCCAACGCCAACCAGCCGACGATCGTCGGATTCGGCACGCTGTCCGCGGACCAGCGCAAGCCGTTCTTCGCCTGCGGCGTGAAGAACGTCGACGGCCTCTGCGGCAACTACGGCTGGACGCAGGGCATCGACTACTTCAGCAACACGGGGAAGAGCCGATACAACGCGCTGCAGACCAAGCTGACCAAGCGCTTCTCCAAGGGATACTCCCTGCTCGCGCACTACACGCTGCAGACCCACAAGAACAACGACGGCAGCTACTTCTTCATCAACCCAGACTTGAACTACGGCCCCGCCACCTTCATCCGGAAGCACGTCTTCGTGCTGGCGGGCACGGCCGAGCTGCCGTTCGCCAAGAACAACCGGATCCTCGGAGGCTGGCAAGTCAACGCGAACGCCACCATCATGAGCGGACTGCCCCTGGACGACGTCAGCTACCGCGACGCGGGCGCGGACCGGGACACCGGGCCGAACCGCCCGAACCTGATCGGCGATCCGCAGTTGGGCAGCGGGGACGGGCTCACGACGCCCTACTTCAACGTGACGCCCATCGGTTCGTCGGGCAGCGCCTTCGGACGCCCGGCGAAAGCGACCTTCGGCGACCTCGGCCGGCACGCCTTGCGCGGTCCCGGCTTCTGGAACGTGGACGCCTCGCTCTTCAAGAAGATCAAGCTCAGCGGACAGAGCAACGTGGAGCTGCGCGTCGAAGCCCAGAACGTCTTCAATCACGTGGACCTCGGAAACCCGGACGCCGAGATCGGCGTGCCCGGCAACAACAACTCGCACGCCGGGTTCATTAGCGGCACCGCGGCCAACTGGAACCCACGCAACCTCCAGTTCGCGGTGAGGTTCCAGTTCTGACGCCGTAGGCCGGCACCGTGGCCGACCAGAGGGGGCGGGGAGACCCGCCCCCTTTTTTTGGGTTGGACGGCGCGCGCTAAGCTAAGCCGGTGCGCGCGCGGGTGACGGGCCTCGTGCTGTGGTGCCTCCTCCTGGCCGGGACCGGAAGGCCGGAGCCGCGGCCGCAGCCGGCACGGGTCTCGCCGGCGCAAGCGGCGGTCGCGGAAGGCATCGCCCTCCTGCACCAGAACAAGATGGCGCAGGCACGGGAGCGTTTCCAGGCCGCGCTCGCCCTCGACCCCGCGTCCGCCGACGCCCACTACATGCTCGGCTGGCTGCGCGAGCAGGAGAAGGACCTCGCCGCCGCGGAGGCAGAGTACGAGGCGGCCCTCGTCCACGCCCCGTTACGCGCGGAGATCCACGACCGGCTCGGCTTCGTGCGCGGCGAGGCGGGACGGACGGACGATGCGATCGCCGAGTTCCGGAAGGCGGTGCAGCTCGACCCGAAGCTGTTCGACGCCCGCTACCACCTCGGGGCCACGCTCTGGTGGACGGGCGACGCGGCGGGCGCGCTCCCGCAGCTCCAGGAAGCGGTCCGGCTGCAGTCCGCGCATCCGGAGGCGCGCTACTACCTCGCCCTTGCCCTCAAGCGCACGGGCGACCTGCCCGCGGCGGTCGGGCACCTGCGCCGCGTCGTCCGCCTCAGTCCGTCCCTGACTCCGGCCTACGTGCAGCTCGGCGCCGCCCTGCGCGAATGGGGCGACGTCGACGGCGCGGTGGCCGCTCTGAAGAAGGCGGTGGAGCTGGATCCTGCCTCCGCGGAAGCGCGCAACACCCTCGGGCTCGCGCTCATGGAAAAGGGGGAAGCGGAGGCTGCCATCGCCGCCTTCCAGGAGGTGCTGGCTCGGGAGCCCGGCCACGCCACCGCCCGCCATAACCTCGGCAGCGCGCTCATGCAGAAGGGCGACCTCGAGGGCGCGATCGAGGTCTATCGCGCGCTCACCGCCTCCGAGGCCCGCAGCGCGGAGGCTTTCTACAACCTGGGCGTCGCCCTCAAGCAAAAGGACGACTTCGCGGGGGCGGAGGCCGCGCTCCGCCGCGCCATCGAGCTGGATCCGCAGGCGCAGCTGCCGGAGGCGCCCTACACGCTCGGCGTCGTGCTGTGGCAGACGGGACGGGCCGACGACGCCGTGGCCGCGTTCAAGGGCGCCCTGGCCGCGCGACCCGACTACGCGGAGGCGCACTACATGCTGGGCACGGTCCTGAAGCAGCAAGGCAAGGAGGACGACGCGCTCGCGCAGTTTCGCGAGACGGTGCGCCTGCAGCCGCGGTCGGCGGAGGCGCACCTCAGCATCGGCCAGATGCTGCGCCGGGGCGGCGACGCCGCCGGGGCGGCCGCGGCTTTCGCGGAAGCGGACCGACTCCGCAAGCTCAAGGGCGACGATCAGGCGGCGACGTTCGCGGTGAGCGCGGGGCTCAAGAAGCTGGCGGCGAAGGACCTCGCGGGCGCGATCACGAGCTTCCGCGAGGCGGTGCGCCTCGCTCCGGAGCAGGCGCAAGCGCAGTACCAGCTCGGCCTGGCGTTGCAGAGGGCGGGGGCCACGATGGAGGCGCGCCGGCATCTGGCCGAGGCGCGACGGCTCGCACCATACCTGGCGCCGCCCGATCCGCGCGAGTGAATGACGACGTCACGGGCGGACGCCGCGCTCGAGTTCTGCGAACCAGTTCTGGACGACGACAAGCGGATAACGCGGCTGATCCTTGGCCTTCCTGATGACGAGCGATCGCTGCCCGTCGAGCGCGACCTCGAAATTGGGAGTGACGCCATGGGGGTCGATGGGGCCCTCGGCCACGAGCTGCGGCGTGCTGGCCGTGAACGCCGCGCCGGCCGAGACCTCGACCTCCATGAGCCCCTTGAGGGTCCAGTAGACGATCCGCCGCCCGTCGCGCGACCAGCGCGGCCTGCCGCCGCCCTCCGTCGAGATCATCCATTTGCCCGGCTCGCCGGAGACCGGCCGCACATACACGTGTGATCGGCCCGACTCGTTCGATGAGTAGGCCAGCCACTTTCCGTCCGGCGACAGCGAGGGCCATCCTTCCACGAAGGGCGTCTGGAGGAACGGACGTGCCGCCGGTTTCCCGCGCAGATCGAGGAGCCAGATGTCGGCCTTCGTGTCCGGATGCATCTCGACGAACGCCAGCAGCCGTGCTGCGGGCGCCGACGACACTGCGTACTTGGGATAGGCGCTCGCATAGAGCAGCTCGGGAGGCGCGCTGCCGTCCGCCGGCACGGAAAGGAGGTCCAGGCCAGGCTGCCCGGCGCGTGCGGTAGTGAAGATGATTCGGCTGGGGTCCGCTGGATGCCAGAGGGGCGCGACCGAAAAACCGCCCTGGGTGACCGGGCGCGTCCAGGTGCTGCGCGCGAACTCGTGTACCCAGATTTCCTGCGGACCGCCATAGGTCGGGGCCACGGCCAGGCGGCGATCGTCCGGAGACAGGGCCACATCGGTGTAGAACCCCGGCGGCGCTGGCAAGCGCTCCTCGCCGCCACGCGACTTCCAGATCATCTCGTTCCATCCGACCAGCTTCGCCCCCGGATGGTACACGAGCGTGCCGGTCGCCGATGCGGCATAGAACGGCGCTCCGTCGCCCCCCGATCCGACGCCGCCGAGCACTTGCACCGGCGCGCCGCTCACGCGCAGTGTGCCGGGGTCGAACCGCACCGCGAACAGCCCGCCCTTCTCGATGTACGTGAGGTGCCCGGTGGCAAGGTATCGCGGCCCGACGACGCCTTCGCGGATCGTCTGCCGCTCCCCGGTGGCGAGGTCCACGACGTCGACTCTCGCGTGATCGAGATCGTCGCTCCGCCAGGCGGCGAACATGACGTGGCGCCCGTCTGGGAGCATCTCGGGCCAGCCGTGATAGCCCTCACCGGGGCGCGGCGTGGTGACGGACGCCGGTGCGCCCCCCGACGCGGGCACGACGCGCAGGCCGGCATAGCCCGCGCCGTAATAGATGCGCCCATCGCTACCCCACGTCGCGCCGATCGGAAACTCCAAGTTGCGGCCGAGGTCGCAGACCTTCGTCAATCGGCTCGTCGCGAGATCCAGCGTCATCAACGCGTCCTTTGGCGGCACCGGCGCCGGCGGCACCTTGGCGAGTTGGAAAGCGTCGATGAAGAAGCCGATGGCGCGGCCGTCGGGTGAGAAGAAAGGATCGTAGGCGAAGGCCGTCCCGGGAAGCGCCGTCGCTTCCAGGCTGTCAAGTGGACGGACGTAGAGTTGCCGCGGCGAGCCTGGCTGCGTGGCGGCGTACACGACGCGGCTGCCGTCGGGCGAGATGGCGGGGACCATGAGGTCGTCGGCGGCGATGGTCGCGAGCTCGAAGCGCACGACCTGGCGGCCGGCTCGGTTCGCCTCGATCCATCGCCAGAGGGCCAACGCGCCGGCGATGGCGAGAACGGCGCTTGATGCAATCACGACGCGCCGACGGCTCCGGCGCGCCGGCGCGGTCGGGTGGTTCGGTGACTGCTCGACGACCGGCGCCACGAACCGGTACCCGCGTGTCGGCACCGTCTGGATGAACTGCTCGCCCTCCTGCCCATCGCCCAGTGCCTTGCGTAGCGCCGACACTGTGTAGGCGAGGTTCGCTTCCTCGACGACCGTATCCGGCCACAGCGCCGCCATCAGCTCGCGCTTCTCGACCAGCCGGCCTGCGCGCTCCACCAGGTAGACCAGGAGATCGAACGCCTTCGGGGTGAGCGCGACGGGCCGGCCTCCGCGCGCAAGCAGGCGCTCCGCAGGATCGAGCCGGAACGGACCGAACTCGTAGCGCCCGCCTTCCCGGGGCGCGTCCCGCGGCAAGTCATGAATGGGCACGGACATGGGTCGGCCTAAGAACTCTCCCAGAACGCCCTGGGCAGCTTCCAAGGAAAGCCTGCCGCCGGCCAAAGGACTCTCCGTTCCCCAGGGCCGACCTCTTCCCCGTGCAGGCCAAAGCCTGCCGAGGAGGAGTGGCGATGAGGGTTCAGGCCGTGACGGTCGTGCTTGCCGGTCTCGCGCTGGCCGCGGTTCCCGCGAGAGCGCGAACGCATCGGGATCGCGAGCCGCCCGTCGCCCGCGCGCTCGCGTTCTTCCAGGCCAACGCCGGTGACGGCGGATTCGAAGTGGTGCGGCGGCTCCGGCCGGCGCCGCTCTCGCCGCAAGCGCGAGCCCTCGTCCTTGCCGCGCTGCCGCCAGAGGGCGAGCTCGCCCCGACGGCGGCCGAGCGCGCGAAGGTCGCCTCCCTCGACGCGATGCTGGACCTCAACGAGCGGCGCGGCATCATCGTGGTCAAGGTCATCGACGTCGGACACGCCTTCGTCGGCCTCCATGCCAAGACGGTCCTGCTTCTCTCGCGTGACGCACTGTCGCTCCTGAAGGCGGAAGAGCTGCAGGCCCTCGCTGCGCACGAGATGGCGCACGAGTCGTTCTGGGACGAGTATGCCGACGCGCGTGCCCGCGGTGACGAGCCGCGTCTGCAGGAGCTGGAGCTGATCTGCGATGGGATCGCGGTGGCGACGGTGCGGCACCTGGGCCGGACGCCCGACGCCCTGATCGACGCCGTCACGAAGATGACGCGCTACAACGAGACGCTGGGGGCGATGGGGACGGCCGGCCGATACGTGGCCCTCGCCCAGCGACGACAGTTCATCAAAGACGTGGCCGCCGTCTTCGACGGGCGGGGCCAAGCCGTCCTTTCGCGCTTTGTCCCATAGCCCGGCGGGAGCGGGCACGCGCGCATCTTATGCCCGAAAGGCGAGAGGTGCCGGAGGCTAGGGCGCCCCGGCGGCGGTGACGCCCGTCCTTTGGGGCGCGACCGGCACGAGCCTTGCCGCCGGGTGCACGCGCTTCCGCTCCAAGCCGGCCAGCAGGTCCAGGAACGCCGCGTTGGTCCACCCGAATCCGATCTGGTTCGCCGCGTAGCCGAACTTGATCCCGGCTTCGACGTCGGACTCGCGGCGCTGCACGTCGTACTTCTCGACGATGGTGCCGTGCTCCTCGAACTCCTTGGCCACGAGGGCGAGGAACTTCCTCGAGACGCGATCGGCGTCGGCGTCGAATCCGACTCGCCGCAGGCCGTCGAGCCCCATCATCTGCAGCGGGGCCCAGCCGTAGGGGGCGTCCCACTGCTGGCCGGTCGCGCGCGTGCTCGTGAGCAGGCCACCCGGCGCCTCGAACAGCTTGAGGTTGTCGCGCACGCGCTGGGCCTGGGCCTTGGACGCGAGGCCCGCCCACAGCGGATAGAACGTGGTGGCGAACTCGTACTTCCGACGGCTCTTCGCCTCGAAGTTGTAGTCGAGATAGAGCCGGGACGCCTCGTCCCACAGGTAGCGATCGACGGCGGCGTGGCGCGCCTCCGCCCGGCGGCGCCACTCCCGCGCCGCATCCGCGCCGCCCAGCGTGTCCTCGATCTCGGCCGCGTCCGTCTCCATCCGGTAGAGGAGCGCGTTCAGGCAGACGGGCGCGTAATGGGTGATGTCGACGCTGAAGAGCCCGAAGCGGTTCGAGGGATCGAAGCCCGACTCGCGCATCGAGCGATCGCCCTTGTAGAAGAGGGGCGTGAGGCGATCGTTCTTGCGGTCGTAGTAGCGGTCGAGGTCGTAGTCGCCCTTCGCGGCCTCGGGATGGTCGCGGTAGTACTCGCGGATCCGGTCGTAGTGCGTGCGGCCCTGCGCGTCCTTCTCGTCGCTGAGGACCTCCGGCGCCGGCCCCTCGCCGGAGTCGTAGTAGCGCGAGAGCCCGGTCTCCGGAACCAGGTGCGGCTCCGTGGTCCAGAACCGGTAGTAGGCGTCGATGGCGGGACGGGTCCGGCGCAGCCATTCCTTGTCGCGGGTGCGCTCGTACACGCCCAGGATCATGCGGGTGAGGAACGGCGGCTGTGAGCGCGTCATGTAGTACGTGCGGTTCGCGTTCAGGATGGTGCCGTAGTGCTCGATCTCGTAGAGGAAGTTCTCGACCATGTCACGCGCGCGCTCCGTCTCGCCGTCCGCGAGCAGCCCGACCTGGATGAAGTAGCTGTCCCAGCCGTACATCTCGTTGAAGCGGCCGCCGGGAACGACGTAGGGGCGCGGCAGGTAAAGCAGCCCGGGGTCGGCGGGCATCGCACGGTCGTGGGGAAGGACGCGCAGCTCGATGCGCGCGAGGTCCTCCGGCGCCATGGTGGTCTTGAGCACGGCCTCCACCGCGGGGCGGTCTTCGTCCGCGGGGAGGTACACCGGCCAGCCCTGGCCCGGGGCGCGCGGGAACTTCGGGTCGGGGGCGGCCTTCGCGAGGTCCCGGGTCGACCGCGTGAGCGTGGTCCAGCCCTTCTTGATGTACGCGCGCACGGCGGCCACGCGTGCGGGCGACAGCGTCTCCGCCGGGGGCGGAGGAGCGGCGGCGGCGGTGACGGCGATGGAAAGGCCGGACGCGATCAGGGCGCGGCGAAGGCTCGGGGCCATGGGTTCTCCCTTTTACGAGCGCATTGTGCATCGGCCGCGGGAGAATGGGGCGTGCGCATCCTCGAGATCAGGGAGACGACGAGCCCCATCCCGTCGAAGGTCCGGAACGCGTACATCGACTTCGGCCGGATGACGACCAGCCTCGTCGCCGTGGTCACGGACGTGGTCCGCGACGGCCGGCGCGTCGTTGGCTACGGGTTCAACTCGAACGGCCGCTACGGCCAGGGCGGGCTCATCCGCGAGCGCTTCGCCCCGCGCCTGCTCGAGGCGGATCCGGAGAGCCTGCGCGACCCCACCGGCGAGAACCTGGACCCCGACCGCATCTGGTCCGTCCTCATGCGCAATGAGAAGCCGGGCGGGCACGGCGAGCGCTCGGTCGCGGTGGGGACCATGGACATGGCCGTCTGGGACGCGGTGGCCAAGATCGCGGGGCGCCCGCTCTTCCGGCTCCTCGCCGAGCGGCACGGACGCGCCGCCGATCCCCGCGTCTTCGTGTACGCGGCCGGCGGCTACTATGCGCCGGACAAGGGGATCGACGTCCTGCGCGCGGAGATGCGCAGCTACGTCGATCGCGGCTACACCGTGGTGAAGATGAAGATCGGGGGCGCCCCGCCGGCGGAGGACCAGCGGCGCATCGAAGCCGTCCTGACCGAGATCGATGGCGCCGCGCGCCTCTGCGTGGACGCGAACGGCCGCTTCGATCTTCCGGCCGCGATCGCGTATGCGCGCATGCTGCGAGAGTACCCGCTCTTCTGGTTCGAGGAGGCGGGCGATCCCCTCGATTACGCGCTGCAGGCGGCCCTGGCCGCGGAATATCCGGGGCCGATGGCGACGGGGGAGAACCTCTTCAGCCACCAGGACGCGCGCAACCTGCTGCGCTACGGCGGACTGCGTGCCGATCGCGACTGGCTGCAGTTCGACTGCACGCTCTCGTACGGCCTGTGCGAGTACCAGCGCACGCTCGAGGTGCTCGAGAGGGAAGGCTGGTCGCGAGCCCGCTGCATTCCGCATGGCGGACACCAGATGTCGCTGCACATCGCGGCCGGCCTCGGCCTGGGCGGCAACGAGGACTACCCGGACCTGTTCCAGCCCTACGGCGGGTTCCCGGACGCGGTGCGCGTCGAAGGCGGCTACGTCACCCTGCCCGAGCAGCCGGGCCTCGGCTTCGAGGGCAAGGCCGAGCTGATCCGGCGCCTGCACGCCCTGGCCGAGTAGACCGGCGCGGATCGCCGCCGCCGTCCTATTCGTGGACGGTATCGAGCGTGACCTTGGCGTCTCCGGCGCCGACGCGGAGGGCGCGCGCCGTCCCCTCGATGTCTCCCTTCGCCGCCACCGCGTCTCCGGACTTCGAAAGGCGCGCGGTGACGTCGAGTGGCCCTGCGAACGCCGTCCCCGCGATCATGGCGTCCTGGCCCGAGATGCGGAACTTGAAGGGGAACGTCACGTTGTCCTCGCGCCGTACGGCCAGGATGCGGTGATCGGCGGCGGAGCGGGCGATGACGAACAGCACTCCGCCCGCGGCGCGCGACTGGAGGCTGGGGGCGACGGTGATCGTGCCCGCGATCGATGCCGTATCGCTGGCCGCCGCGCCCGGGGGCGGCGCGGCATCGACGGGAGGATGGCCAGGAGGGAGCGACGCGTCCGGAAGGGGCGCGGCGCTGGTGGCCGCGGGCCCGGACCGATCGCGCGACGTCAGGGGCCGCAGCGACGACGCGGGAGCGGAGCCCGCGTCCGGGGGCGGCTCCGGCTTCTCGCGACACGAGGACACGACGGCGGCGAGGAGACAGGCTCCGAAGGCCAGACGAGGATCGCGCACGGGGTCATTCTATGCGATGGCTCCGTGCTCTCGCGGCGGCGAGCAGGCTGAGTCCGGCGATGAGCGCCCGTATTTCCTGGCGCAGCACCTCGACCGCCGCGCGCTGGCTGGGCGGCGTCTCTCGCGCGCTGGCCAGGCACTCCCCGCAGGCGAGGATCGCATTGGCGGCCTCCCCCATGCGATCGACTTCTGCCACCGGCGGCGTGGGCGACGGGGCCGACTCGTCCTCCTTCATGACGTGCGAACCGCTGCGATACATGCGGCTGGTGTCGTAGGGGCCGGCGTTCGTGCTCATCATCGTTCTCCAGTCGGGAGGTCTGGAATCCAACCGTCGTGCCGCTCCTCCGCCCCGGCCATGATCTCGTGGAACTGCCGATGAGCCCACGACATGAAGGACGTCGACGCGGCCCCGGGCCATGGGCCGCTCAGTCAATGCCGGCAGGTTCGGGCGCAATCCATCCCGATCCGCCGGGACTGTTTCCCGGTGCCCTTGACGGCTCCGGGCCCGCACGCGACGATGCCCGGACCAGATGAAGAAGGCCCTCGCCGCCACTCTCGCCGCGGTCGCTTCCTTGTTGATGCTCGCGGTTCATCACCTCGCGCGGCCGGCGGAGCCGGCGCCGGCCTCCGTCTCCCGAGCGGCGCCGCGGCCCGTGGATACGGCGGCGCGGACCAACGATCGCCGCGAGGCGCCGCCCGCGATCGCGCTGGGCGATCCCGAGCTCGAACGACAAGTCGCCAGCGTCATCGAGAGCATGGATCGGACGGGGAGGCCCCCGGCGGGCGTCGCCCAGGGCGGACGCCGCAGCGGCCGGCGCGGCGTCTTCGAGAACGCGGAGGGCCGCCTACCCGTGCAGGCGGGCGGCTACTACACGGAGACCGACGTGTGGCCCCGCGCCGAGGGCGGTCGGGGCGCGCGGCGGCTCATCTTCGGCAGGGGACGCGAGGTGTACTACACCGCGGATCACTATCGGACGTTCGTGAGGATCCGGTGACCGGCTTCGTCGACCTCCGACCGCTCCTGCCGCGGCTCCGCGGCCATCGCGTTCACGTCGTCGGCGCCGCGGAAGAGCCGGCGTTGCGCGCGGCGCTGAGCGCGGCGGGCTTCGAAGTCGTCACCCTGGTGGGCACGGCCATCACGAACGAGAGCACCCTCTTCGTGGAGATGGCGCGCGCCTTCGCCTTTCCGGACTACTTCGGCCACAACTGGGCGGCCCTGACCGACTGCCTGCGCGACCTGCGCGGCCGCGACAACCCCCGCCTCGCGCTCCTCTGGGTCAGCGCGGACGCGAGCCTGGCCGCGGATCTGCAGACCTTCCTGGACGCCGTCCTCGTCCTGGACGAGGTGGCCGCGGAGCTCGGCGATGACGACGAGTTCGGGAAGGCCCACCAGCTCGTGGTGTGCCTCCTGGGCGCCGGCGCCGGGTTCCCGTCCTCCGCCTGAGACCGGTTCGTCGACGAGCGCGACGATCGCGATTCGTCAGCTCACCGTCTCCGCGACCCGGACGCGGTCGCGGCCGCCGGCCTTGGCCCGATAGAGAGCGGCGTCCGCGGCTTTGAGCAGCGCTTCCGCCACCGTCCCGTGATCCGGGAACACGGCCACGCCCACCGAGATCGTGATGTTGCCCAGGGGCTGATGCCCGTACTCCACGCGCAGGCGCGATGCCCCCTCGCGCAGGAGCATGGCACGCTCTTCGGTATCGTCGGCGGAGGCGTCGAGCAGGATCAGCGCGAACTCCTCCCCCCCGTAGCGGCAGGCGATGTCCTCGGCGCGGGTCTCCCGTTGCAGGAGCGCGCCCATCTCGCGCAGGAGCGCATCTCCGGCGGCATGCCCGAAGGTGTCGTTGAAGCGCTTGAAGTGGTCGATGTCGATCATGATCACGCCCATGGGCGTGCGCCGCCGCTTCGCCCGTCGCAGCTCGCGGTCCAGCGACTCCTGCATGTACCGCCGGTTGAACAGCCCGGTCAAGGGGTCGCGGATGGCCTGGTCGCGCAGGCTCTCCTGCAGGCGCAGGTTCGAGAGGGCGAGCGCGACCTGGTCGGCCACGGTGAAGGCGAGCTGGCGGCGGGCCAGGGCGTGGTGGGGCCCGAGCGCGCTCTCCGGCTTGGCCTCGCGCGGCTCCTCGATCAGATGAAGGACGCCGAGCGCCGTCGTCTGCGCCATGAGCGGCACGCAGACGTACGCCGCGGGGGGCGGCGTGCCGACGTGCCGGCACACGAGGCGGGCATCGGGTCCCTCCACCACGTGGGGCCGACCCCGTCGCAGCGCCCAGCAGTCGTCCGGCGTGAAGACCTCCTCCGCCGGGGGCGGCGTTCCCCAGGCCGCCACGCACTCGAGGAGGTTGCGGCCCTCGCTGAGCATGCACAGCGCACCCGGCTCGTCGGGGAACAGCGAGCCTCCGTACTGCGCGAGCACGGCGTAGGCCTCCTGCACTGAATGGCAGGCCTGCAGGTGGTCGCCGACCTCGTTGAGGAGCCGCATGTCCTGCGCCCGCTGCTGCAGCTCCTCCACCCAGTCCACCAGGCGCTCGTTGGCGTCCTTGAGCTCGCCCGTGCGCGCTTCCACCCGCTTCTGCAGCTCGTCGCGCGTCCCGCGCAGCGCTTCCTCGGCTTGCCGGCGCTCCGTGATGTCGCGCAGGAACGCCGTGTAGAGAGGCTCGCCTTCCCCCTCGATCGGGGTCACCGAGACCTCGACGGGGAACTCCGTCCCGTCCGCGCGCATCGCCACCCGCTCCACGCGCTGGCGCAGGGCGCCCGCTTCGCCGCGCAGGAGGGCCCGGTCCAGGGCCGCTTCGGCGCCGCCGCGCAGCCGCGGCGGCACGATGAGCTCCTCGACGTTCCGCACCACCGCCTGCTCCCTCCGGTATCCGAACGTCTTCTCGGCCGCGGGGTTGAACTCGACGACGCGGCCCGCCGCGTCCATCGTGATCACGCAGTCGAGAGCGCCTTCCAGGATCGCGCCTTTGCGGGCCTCGCTCTTGCGCAGGTCTTCCGTGGCCCGGTCCATCTCCACCTGGCGCTTCTCCAGCGTCTCCGCCATCTCGTCGAACTCGCGCGCGAGCTGGCCCAGCGCCCCGGGCTCTCCGGCCATGCCGGTGCGGATGGCGAGGTCCCC
>DASTLK010000325.1:0-7756 GCA_035715025.1 Vicinamibacteria bacterium | reverse complement strand
CCGCGGCCGCGCTCGCCTTCGTGCACGTGGACTGGCGCGCGCTCTTCCGGCCAACGTGGCGGCATGTCGCGCACGGCGTCGCGGCCGCGGCCTTCCTCTATGCCGCGGGCGCCCTGGTGGCCCGAATGGTCGCGGCGTCGCCGGCGCTCGCGGCCCAGATGAGCGAGCTCTACGGGTGGAAGCGCACGGTGCCGGGCGCGCTCGCGGTGCCCCTGCTCCTGCTGATCGTGCTGGGGGAAGAGATCGTCTGGCGCAACGCGGTGACGCTGCCGCTGGCGGCACGGCTGGGACCCTGGCCGGGGGTGCTGGCCGCGGCCGCCCTCTTCGCGCTCGCGCACCTGTCGATGGGTGTGCCGCTGCTCCTCCTGGCCGCGCTGGGCGCGGGAACGTTCTGGAGCGTGCTCGTGCTCAAGACACGGAGCGCGGTCCCCGCTCTGGTCAGCCACCTGCTGTTCGATCTCGCCGTGCTGTTCTGGCTTCCCTACGTGCGCGCATGAGCCTCGAGTCCGCCGTGCTCCTCGCCGGTCTGGGCCAGCTCGCGCTGGCCGCCGCCAGCACCGCGATCCCGCACGTCCTGCGATGGAAGACGGAGACGGCGGCGCTGCGCCCCCTGCTGCGCCAGCTCTTCTGGATCTATGCCGGCTACATCCTGGGATTCCACATCGCGTTCGGTCTGGTGTCGGCCCTCGCCCCGGGATGGCTCCTCGACGGTTCCGGCCTCGCCACCGCCGTCACCGGCTTCATCGCGACGTACTGGAGCGTCCGCCTCGTCCTTCAGTTCGTATACCTGGACCGCTCCGATGCCCCGAAGGGCCCGTGGTTCTCGGCCGCGGAGGCGGCGCTGGTGTCGCTCTTCGTCTTCCTGAGCGCGACCTATGCCGCCGCGCTGGTGGCGAACCTCTCGCGATGAGCGCGTATCTCCCGCGCGCGGGGGACGCCTTGCTGGCCGCGCTGGCGGTGCTGTCGGCGATACTCGCGCTTGCGCTCCTCGTCACCCACATTCCACGGTCTCGAAGTGCGCGCACGGCGGCATGGGCTCTCGTCGTCCTGGCCGTGGGCGCCGCGCTCTGCGTGACCTCCACCCAGCCGGCGGGCTTCCGCATGCTCGTCGTGATCGCGGCGCTGCTCTTCGCGATGAAGGCGGTGGTCTCCGTCGAGGCCCGGGCGCGTGATGGCACACCCCTGCCCCTGCGACGCTGGCTCGCCTTCGCGACGCTGTGGCCCGGGATGCGCCCCGCCCTGTTCGCGCATCTGCGGCCCGGTCGTCCCGGAGCGGCGCGGCTGCTCTGGACCGGCCTCGTTCACACGGCTTTGGGGGCCTCGCTCTTCGTGCTCGCCCGTCTCACGTGGCAAGTGACCGCATCCGCGGTGCTCTCGTCGCTGCTGCTTCTCCCCGCGCTCAGCCTGCTCCTTCATTTCGGCGCGTTCGATCTGGTGGCGGGACTGTGGCGCCGGGCCGGCGCCGATGTCCCTCCCCTTTTCCGCGCCCCTCTACGGTCGACAAGCCTCGGCGAGTTCTGGTCCCGGCGCTGGAATCTCGCCTTCTCCGAGATGACGTCCCTGGTGGTGTACCGGCCTCTCGCCGCGAGCGCCGGCCGGAGGACGGCGCTGGTGTCGGCGTTCCTCTTCTCCGGCCTCCTGCACGAAGCGGCGATCAGCCTTCCCGTCCGCGCGGGATTCGGGGGCCCTCTCCTCTACTTCGCGATCCACGGCGTGCTGATCCAGATCGAGCGTGAACGCGGGCCCTTCGGGCGCGCGGGCACGCTCCTCGCGCTCCTGTTGCCCCTGCCCCTCCTCTTCCACCTGCCGTTCCTGCGCGGCGTGATCTGGCCGCTTCTGGGAGCGCCGCGCTGACCCGGGAACAGGGGCGGCGGCGGCGGACAGGTGGTCTCGCTCCAGCCCAGAGCGGGCGTCGTCGTCGAGATGGACGCGTGACGCCCGCGCCGGGCCGGATTGCGTCGACGTCCTAGGCCCCGGGCCCGAGCGTGTCCACGGTGATGCGCGTGGCCGTGACCTGGCCGGAGAGATGGACGAGGAGGTTTCCCGCCAGATCGAATTGGTCGATCGTGAACCGCCCCCCGTAGGTGTTTCCCTCGCGGCCCAAGCTGACGTCTTCCCGGATGTTGGCGGGACCGATCATGTTGCCGTTGAGATCAGAGCTCAGCGCGAAGTGATTGAGCCGGTACCGCGACGGCTCCGACGACTTCTTCCAGACGCCCAGACAGAAGTTGCCCGTCGCCGGAGGGCGCGAGGAATTCAGGATCTCCGTGCCGTCGTCGTGCCATTGCGCGTATCCGAAGTCGATCACCGTCCCGTCGGGAATGCCGGCGTTTCCCTTGGCCACGAAGGTCACCTTCCAGAACCCCACGATCGTGTGCTCGTCGGACTCGTCGTCGTGCGCCGAGACCAGCACGAGCGCGGCTCGCATTTGCGCCGGCCCCGGTCCCGCCGGCGTCGCGAAGGAGGCCGGGGCCATTGTTCCTTCGAGGTACCCGCATTGTGCGCTCGCCCTCGTGGCGAACACCGTCGCCAGCAGGACGGTGGCGAGGGCCATGGCGACCGTTCCAAACCTTGCGTTCATCTCATCCTCCTTCGCCGACTCTCCTCGGCGGTCCCCAAGGCCAATGCCAATCGAGGGGCCGCGGCGTCCCTCGGCGTGTCAGACTCCGTCCGCAAGTTAGAGCCCCGTCGCGTGAATGTCCTTCGCGACTCCTTCGGGATTTGCGAGGTTTGAGCGATCAGGACTGGTCGACCGCGCAGCCGAACGCCCTCGTAGCGGGCCGGGCCACGCGCCGGCCCTCGAGCACGGCGTCCAGCGCGCGTTGCAGGTCCGGCGACTCCTGCTTCGACTTCACCCAGCCCCGGTAGCGCAGCCGGCCGCTCGCGTCGATGAGGAGGGCCTCCGGCGTCCGCGTCACCCCGAGATGGTCGGCGAGGCGGTGGTGCTCGTCCTTGATGATGGGGAAGGCGAACCGGTGCTGGAGGGCATGCGCGGCGACTTCGTCACGCGATTCCCACTTGTTGCTGTTGACGCCGACGACGAGGACGCCGCGCGGCCCATAGGCCTCGTCGAGATCGTGGAGATGGCCGGCGAAATGGTTCGCGTACGGGCACACCGTCGACAGGAATACGACCACGACCACCTTGTGCTCGCCCTTGGCCGCGGCCAGGGAGACGGGCCGGCCGTCGAGCGACGCCGCCTCGAACGGCGGAACCGGCTTTCCGATCCGGAGCGGATTCGTGGCCGTGCCGGCGGAGGCGCTCCCGGCCAGGAGCAGGGCGAGCAGGACGGCGGCGCAGCCACGGGGTCGCATGAGCGTGATCCTAGGAGGAGGACCGGGCGCGGACGTTGGGATGGCCGGGGGTCTTGCTCCGCTTGGCGATCTGGGACGGCGAGAAGTTGTAAGTCACGTTGACGCCGAATCCGGCCATGTTCACTTCGCTGCGGACGTAGGGGCTGGCGTAACCGTTCACGGAGACGTCGATGGAGCCGGTGAGCGCATAGGAGGCCGTCCCTCCGAGGCGGAAGTAGTCGCTGCGCGCGAGCTGGTCGTGGTAGACGATGTTCGCGTCCATCGGGAAATCGATGGGCACGCGCCACCCGCCGTGCGTCTTCTGCCAATCTCCGACCACGCTCACGGTGAGGGCAGGGGTCACGAAGTAGCCGACGTCGAAGAAGAGGTTGCTCCGGTCGTGGGAGATCCCGAGAGCCTTCTCGGGCACCGCGAACGTGTAACGGGCCTGGGCGTACGCGTTGGGCAGCGCCGGTCCGAGCAGGCGCCCGACGTTGACCCCGATCCGCCCCTCGGCGAGGTCGCGGCCGGCGGCGGCGTGGGCGAAGTACTCGTAGGAATGGCTGGGCACCGAGACGCCGAGGAGCGGGGTCACGACGAGCGCCCCCCCGGTCGCCTTGAAGCGGACCTCGGCCTGGAGATCCTGGAACGTCCCGTGCCACGACCCGTCGTCGATGTTCCGGTGGCCGGGGAGCCCCGAATGCGGGAACGCTCCCACATAGCGCGACACGACGAAGGGGAGGCTCATGCGCACGGCCACCCGGTCGGTGATCCCGTAGCTCAGGCCCGAGTCCGCGCTGTTCCAGGTCATGGTGCCGAGGCCGAGCGCGTTCCCCTGGTAGGGGATCGTCACGACCTGGCCGAGCCAGCCGATGTGCTGATCGGCGAAGGCTCTGGAGTACCCGAGGGTGAGCGCGACCTCGCCCTTGGGCGGAAGCCAGGCCTGCGCCTGGACGGTCCGTGCCCCGAAAACGGAGAGACCGGCGGCGGCGATCGGCAGCAGGCGTGACCCGCGCATGCGGTCGTTCCTCCTATTCACTTCTTCTTCGGAGCCTGCTTCGCCCGCTCGGCCAGGGCCGCGTTGATGACGGACATGTAGTCCTTCACGTCGCCCGGGGACTTCACGACGCAGGTGAATTGGCTCGAGGCTGCCGAAAGCTCGGCGTCCGAAGGATGGAACAGGGTGGGGAGCACCGTCGGCTTGGAGGCCGATGCCTTGACCGCCGGCTCGAGGAGGGCCGCCGTCTTGAAGTCGGCAAGCACGAGGTCGTAGGTGCCGGTGCCGAGGGCGGTGTCGAACTCCTCGCGGCTCGTCGCCGTGCGGAGGCGGTGCCCCGCCCTCTCCAGGTCGCTGCGGAGATGGCCTTCCTCGAGGGCGGCAGGCAGCGAGCCGCCCGGATCCGCATACACGAGGATCGAGGCCCGATGCGGCGCGCCCCGCAGGCGGGTCGCCCTCAGACCCCGTCCCACGATGACCAGCTTGTCGCCGCAGGCCAGGACCTCGCCACTCGCCGCGGTCGCCAGAACGCCGGCCAGGAGTCCCATTCCCAACACGGATCTCGTCACGTAGCCTCCTTTCTTCGACGGTCCGAATGGTAGTCCTCGGCCCGGTCAATGTCCTTCGCGAATCCTTCGGGAATCGCGATGTTCGGGGCGGGTGGCGTGCCGCCGGCGGCGGCTCCGCCCGCTCGGGTTAGAATCCGGGCCCCGTGCCGGTCCGCTTCGGCCAATGCGTCTTCGACGCGAGCTGCCACCAGCTCGTGCGGGACGGCGCGCCCCAGGATCTCTCGCCGAAGGCCTTCCAGTTCCTCGAGCTCCTCCTCCGGAGCCGGCCGCGGGCAGTGACGAAGCAGGAGATCCACGACCAGCTCTGGCCCGATGCCTTCGTCTCGGACTCGAGCCTGCCGCGGCTGGCGGCCGAGGTCCGAGCCGCCATCGGGGACGACGCCAAGAAGCCGCGGCTGGTGCGCACCGTCCACCGCTTCGGCTACGCCTTCTTCGGCGCGGTCACGGCCGAGGCCGCGGAAGCGGGGCCGGCGGCCACGCCCTTTCGAGTGGTCTGGGGAGAGCGCCAGATCCCGCTCCTGGCCGGCGAGAACATCCTCGGCCGCTCGGCGGAGGCGCGCGTGCCTCTCGACCTGGGACGGGTGTCCCGGCACCACGCGCGCATCGTCGTGCAGGAGGGCAAGGCCTTTCTCGAGGACCTCGGGAGCAAGAACGGCACGTTCGTGGGAGGCCGGCTGCTGACGGGGCCGGCGGAGCTCACGGACGGAGACGAGATCTGCATCGGCGCCGTGGTCCTCGTCTTCCGGACCTCGTCGCGAGACAGCACGACCGAGACCGGCACTCCTGGCGCCGCGAGCGGCACCACTTCGTGAGCGGGCCCAGCCTGGCCGCGGGGACGCGCATCGGACCGTACGAGATCCTCTCCCTCCTCGGCCAGGGCGGGATGGGCCAGGTCTACCGCGCCCGGGACCTCCGGCTGTCGCGCGAGGTCGCGATCAAGGTCCTGCTCGCCGAGGTGCGCTCGGACCGCGATCGACTGGCTCGCTTCGAGGACGAGGCCAGGGCCGCCTCCCGCCTCAGCCATCCCAACATCGTCGTCGTCCACGACATCGGAGAGACGGACGGCGCGCCCTACATCGTGTCGGAGCTGCTCCAGGGCGAGACGCTCCGCGATCGGCTCTCCGCCGGTCCCCTGCCGGTGCGGAGGGCCGTCGACTACGGCATCCAGATCCTGCGCGGCCTCGCCGCCGCCCACGACAAGGGCATCGTCCACCGGGACCTCAAGCCCGAGAACCTGTTCCTGACCAAGGACGGCCTCATCAAGATCCTCGACTTCGGCATCGCGAAGCTGGGGCGGCACGGCGAGGAGCCGTCGGCCTTGGACGCCGAGACGCGATCCCAGACCGCGGCGGGGACGCTACTGGGCACGGTGGGCTACACGTCTCCCGAACAGGTCCGCGGGCTGCCCGTCGACCAGCGCTCGGACATCTTCGCTTTCGGGGCCGTGCTCTACGAGATGGTCGCGGGCAAGAGGGCCTTCAAGGGGAAGACGGCGGCGGACACGTTGAGCGCGATCCTTCGCGAGGATCCGACCGAGGCAGTGGGAAACGGACCGGCGTTTCCGGCGCCGCTCGTCCGCGCCCTGCGTCGCTCTCTCGAGAAGTCACCCGAAGACCGCTTCCAGACGGCGCGGGACCTGGCCTTCGCCCTCGAGGGAGCGGTCACGGAGTCGAAGCCCGCAGCGAGCGAGGCGGCGCCGGCGGCCCCGTCCGCTCGACGCTGGAGAGCTCCCGCCTTCGCCGCGGCCCTCGTCGTGATCGGGACGACGGTCGGGCTGGGGCTCGGTCGCCGCCTCGCCCCCGCCGCGGCCGCCCCGTCCTTCCAGCGCTTGACCTTCCGTCCGGGGCTCTTGCATTCGGCGGTCTTCGCTCGAGACGGGGAGACGATCCCCTACAGCGCGAGGTGGGGCAACGACCCCGTCGAGCTCTTCTCGACCCGCGCGACCACGCGGGGAGAGCTGTCGCTCGGGCAGAAGGACGCCCTGATCGTGTCCATCTCCCGGGAGGGGAAGATGGCGCTCCTCCTCAAGCCGCAGCCCGTGACCTGGGCCGTCTTCGAGGGAAGTCTCGCCGTGGCGCCGATCGCGGGGGGCACTCCTCGCGAGGTCCTCGAGGGGGTCTTGGACGCGGACTGGTCGCCGGACGGGAAGGAGCTCGCCGTCGTCCACGTCGTGGAGGACGAGAAGTACCACCTCGAGTACCCCATCGGACACGTGCTCCAGGCGCCCGAGCCCCCGACGTGGATCAGCTGTCTCCGGGTCTCGCCCAACGGCGACTGGGTGGCGTTCATGGAACATCCCGTGGCCAACGACAAGCAGGGCACGATCGCGATCGTGGACCGCCAGGGCCACAAGCGGGTCCTCGCCACCGGCCTCGCCTCGTTGTCCGGCCTGGGCTGGCCGAATGACGGCGAGGTCTGGTTCGGAGCGAGCCGCGCGAACGGTGTGCCTGACCAGATCCGTGCCGTGACCCTGACCGGACGCCAGCGGCTGGTGACCGAGACCCTGGGAGGCTTCCAGCTTTTCGACGTGTCCCGCGGCGGCCAGGTCCTGGGCGCCCGCACCACCACCTGGACCGAGGTCCGGGCGCGCGGCCGCGGCGCCGCCGAGGAGGCGGAGCTGCCCGCGGCGGACCTGGCCTTCATCTCCGACCTCTCGGACGACGGGAAGCTCGTTCTCGGCACGGACATCGGGGAGAACGCCGGCCCGAACTTCCGCTTCTACGTCCAGAAGACGGACGGCTCTCCGGCGCTCTGGCTGGGCGAGGGAGACGGCCAGGCATTGTCGCCCGACGGCCACTTCGCGCTCGCGGTCCTCGCGCACGCCCAGCCGCAGCAGCTCGTCATCGTCCCCACCGGAGCGGGCGAGACACGGACGCTCGAACCGGCGGGGGGCGCGC
>DASTLK010000324.1:0-9589 GCA_035715025.1 Vicinamibacteria bacterium | reverse complement strand
AATCAAGAGAAGGCGATCCACATCATCACGATCGAAGACCCGATCGACGAGCACGCGCCCGTACCAGGAATGGTCGAAGAGGGTCATGTGGCCGTCCTCGGGCAGGCGCACCTGGTAACGCCAGAGGAAGTGGTACCGCCGCTCGAGCTCGGACGGCGGCGACCCCGGCCAAGCCTGGAAGGCGCGCGGGTCGAGCTTGCGGGTCAGGCGCTGGATGACCGTCCCCTTGCCCGCGGCGTCCCAGCCCTCGAAGGCGACGACGGTGGGCACCTCCGCCTCCAAAAGCGCGTACTGGAGCCGCCGCAGCCGCTCCTCGAGCGGGGGAAAGACCCGCTGGTACTCGTCCCGGGAAAGCGCGGCGTCGAGGTCGACCGTCTCCAGCACAAGGCCCTCCGGAGCGCCCGGAAGGATAAACCAGAAGTGGTATGATCCCGCTCCCGGAGGCGGCTGATGGCCTATTTCGATCTCGACCCGCTGCTCGAGACGATGCTGGATTACTCGCCTGGCATCTCGGACCTCAACCTCTCGGTCGGGCGTCCCCCGCAGGTCGAGCTCGACGGCCAGCTCCGGCCCGTGGCCTACGCCGGGATCGAACGGCTGCTCCCCTACCAGACCGAGCTGATCGCGATGCGGCTCCTGGCCGGCAAGCGCGACCTCGCGGACAAGCTCGTGCGCACGGGATCGGTCGACCTCTCCTACAGCCTGGCCAAGCGGACGCGGTTCCGCGTGAACGTCTTCGCGCAGCGCGGCACCTATTCCGTCGTCCTGCGCGTCATCCCGAACAAGATCCCCACCGTGGAGGAGCTCGGAATCCCGCCCCAGCTCAACGAGGTCGGCCACGAGCGCAACGGGATCGTGCTCGTGACCGGCCCCACCGGCTCCGGCAAGTCCACCACCCTGGCCGCCATCATCAACAAGATCAATCAAGAGAAGGCGATCCACATCATCACGATCGAAGACCCGATCGAGTACCTTCACCCGCACAACAAGTCCACGATCAACCAGCGCGAGGTCGGCGCGGACACCCAGACCTTCGCCCTCGCCCTGCGCGCCGCCCTGCGCCAGGCGCCCAAGGTCATCCTGGTCGGCGAGATGCGCGACGTGGAGACGATCTCGATCGCGCTGGAGGCCTCGGAGACGGGCCACCTCGTGCTCTCCACCCTGCACACCATCGACGCCAGCAAGACCATCGACCGCATCGTCGGCGTCTTCCCGAAGAACGAGGAGAGGCAGGTGCGCACGCGCTTCTCGCAGGCCTTCAAGTGGGTGGTCAGCCAGCGCCTAGTGCCGAAGCAGGGCGGAGGCCGCGTCGCCATCTGCGAGATCCTGCGCTCGACGTCCCGCACCAAGGAGTACGTGCAGGAGGGCGAGCGCGAAGGGAAGAGCCTGGTCGACGCCATGGCGGACGGGGTCCTCGACGGCATGCAGACCTTCGACGGCGAGCTGCTGAAGCTCATCGCCGCGGGAGTCATCGACAGGGAGACGGGTCTGAGCTTCGCCACCAATCGTACGAACCTGCAGCTCGTGCTGGAGACGGGGGGCGGCGCGGGCGACGAGGCCACCCCTTCCGGCAAGTTCCCGGCCGCCTCCGCCAAAGGCAAGTCCAAGCCGGCGCCGACGTCCGAGATGGACGACTTGATCGAGAGGTAGCCCGTGCAGGCCAATTGCACAAGCTGCGCGCAGCGCATCGTCATCGACGACGCGAAGGTGCCGGATCGGCCCTTCAGCGTGAAGTGCCCGAAATGCCAGACGGTGGTGCGGTTCCCGGGGAAGGGCGCGGCGCCAGTGGTGAGCGCGCCCGGGACCAGCTCGTTCGCCTCGAACCTGCCCGCGGGGGCCTATCCGGCGGCGCCCCCGACGTCGGCGTTCCCGGCCTATCCCGCCGCCCCCGGAGCCGTTTCCGCCGGCGCCCCCGGACCCGCGCCGGCGCCCCCGCCCGCGGCGTCTCCTTCCGCCGCCCCGTCCGAGGAGATGCGGTCCAACATGATGGCGCAGCTCCGGCGCGAGCTCTCGTACGGAGAGGGCAAGATGGCGGGCCGGGCCATGGTCGCCCTCGGTGACCGCGCGCAGGCAGGAGCGATGGCCCTGCCCCTGACCCGCGTCGGCTATCAGGTGGACACGGTGGACAACCCGGAGGAGGGCGCGCGCCTGCTCGAGCAGGGCGTGTACGACCTCGTGGTGGCCACGCGGGCCGCCGCCGGCGCGGGCCGCGAGAGCCTTTACCAGCGCCTCAGCCGGCTCAGCCCGGAAGGTCGGCGCCGCATCTTCGTCGTCCTCGTCGGCGACGAGTTCAAGACGGGCGACGGGACCCAGGCCTGGGCGGTCATGGCGGACGTGGTCGTCGCCGCGCGGGACATCCCCAACGCGGATTCCGTGCTCCTCCCCGCGCTGGCCGAGCGCACGCGGCTGTACCAGGTCTTCACGGACGCGCGCAAGCGCTTCGAGGCGGCGGCGGCCACGTCGCTCTGAGGATCCGCAGCCACACAGCCCGGTGGTGGCCGGAGCCCAGCCACCCAACCCGGTCGTGGCCGGAGCCCCCGCGTCCTACCGTCGTATCTCGTCCAGCCTGACCACCTCGAAAGCGGAGCCGGGGACCGTCTTCAGGGGCTCGATCTCGTCGTCGTTCCAGGCGGTGTTGGTCTCGCCGCTGATGAACCAGTCGGAGCCGTTGTCGGCCACGAACATCCCGTAGCGCCGGAGCGCGACCAGGACCACGCGCGCGGCCCCCGAGAAGCGCGCGATGTCGTACGAGGCCTTGAGACGCACGCGCAGGCCCATCGGGGGCAGGTTCGGATCCGTGTTGCTGCTGGCGAAATGGGTGGCCGGGTGCACGTAGGCGCGCTGGGTGCGCCGGACGGTGAAGCGCAGGGCGTGGCGGATCTCTCCGGCCAGGACCTCGTCGCGACGCACGAGACCGGGCAGGATGGGCAGCCCCGCCGCGTCCGCGCTCGTCCAGCCGTCGGTGCGCAGCGCGTTCGAGCGCAGGTCGAACTTCGCTCCCGAACCGCAGTGCCAGCCTGCTGCGCCCAGGAAGCTCGAGTCGAAGGTCTCGTAGAGCTGGCAGGCGTCCCGGTCCAGCACGAGCACGTGCCGGTCGCCCCCTGCTTCGACGGGGGCGGTGGGCGGGAACGGGTAGGGACCAGGATCGCTCTCGTCGTCGTAGTCGAAGGACATGGGCACGCGGGGCTGGCTGCCGGGCACCGTCGTCCACGGGATGCCGTAGCTCGGATCGCGCCCGAAGTCCGGATGAAGGAACGTGCTCGCACCGATGCTCGCGATGTAGGCGTCCGAGCGGGCATCGACCGCATCGGCGGAGACGTCACGGTTCCAGGCGTTGTCGGCCGGGAACACCGGACAGCCCATCAAGACGGGGCTGCTCGTGCTCGGCGCGGCGCTGGCCGCCGGCGCATCCGGCGTGGCGGTGCTTCCCCCGCCGCCGCCGCAGGCGGGCAGGGCCGCACAGGCGGCGAGCGCGACGTACCGGCCCCAGCCCTGAATCATCGGGTTGACCTACGCTCGGCGGCGCGATCCAATCGTGATTGCCGGCACATATAATCCCATCACAGCGAAGGGAGTGCCCATGTCCCTCGACCGTCGCGCGTTCCTGGCGTCGCTCGCGGCCGGACTCGCCGCCCCAAGGGTCTTGCCGGCCGCGTCCGCCCGCAAGAAGCGGTACCCCATCGCCTTCTCCACCCTGGGCTGCCCGGCGTGGAGCTGGACCAGGATCCTCGAGCAGGCGGACGCGCTCGGCTACGCCGCTCTCGAGCTACGCGGCATCGCGGGGGAGATGGATCTGCCGAAGGTGCCGGAGCTGTCGGGCACCCGCCTGGCCGAGACGCGCCGGGAGCTCGACGGGCGCGGCCTCGTGGTCTCCGACCTCGGCGCCTCCGCGCACATGCACGAGAAGGAGGCGGCCGCGCGCGAGAAGCAGGAAGGCGACGGGCGCCGCTTCATCGACCTCGCGCACGCGATGGGCGTGAAGTACGTGCGCATGTTCGGCAACGAGGTGCCCAAGGGCGAATCGCGCGAGGAAGTGCTTCCGCGCGTCATCGAGGGATTCCAGAAGATGGCGACCTACGCGAAGGCCGCGGGCGTGGTCGTGCTCATCGAGTCCCACGGCGACTTCATGAATTCCCGCGACCTCACCGAGATCCTGACCGGCGTGAACGACGATTCGTTCGCCTTGCTCTGGGACGCCCACCACACCTTCGTGGCCGGCCACGAGGCGCCCGCGGACACCTACGCCCGGCTCGGCCGCTGGGTGCGGCACACGCACCTCAAGGACTCGCGGCCGGCGGGCGACGCCGCGAAACCGGAAGAGAGGCGCTATGTCCTGACCGGCACGGGCGAGGTCCCCGTCGACAAGCAGGTCGCGGTCCTGGCCAAGGGCGGTTACAAGGGCTACTACTGCTACGAGTGGGAGAAGAAGTGGCACCCGGAGATCGAGGAGCCGGAAGTGGCGTTTCCGCATTACGCGAAGACGATGGCGGGATATCTCGATGCCGCGGGTGTCAAGCCGGCATAGGGCATTGGCAGGCGAGGGCGAGGGCCCGTGGGTTTTGCCGCAAGTGCGCCACCCGACCGGCGCACGGTGCGGCTTGGCAAACCAACCAGCGAGCTCGGCGCCGCGCAGCGGCGGCGAGCGACGGGGGGTTTCAGGGGGGGAGCTCACGTCTTCCGCGATGGGACGTGAGTTCCCCCCCTGAGATAAAAAGACGGAGATGAGCATGAAGAACGACGACAAGGTCTCCCGCCGCGAGTTCCTGGAGAAGAGCGCCATCGCGGGCGCCGCCGCGGCGGCGTTGCCGGGTGTCCTGACCGCTCCCACGGCGGCGGCGGCCACGACCATCCCCCATCGCACGCTCGGCCGGACGGGCGCATCCGTGTCGATCCTGGCCATGGGCTGCGGCAGCCGCTTCCTGATGTACTCCGCGGACGAGGCCTCGGGCGTGCTGGAGAAGGCCCTCGCCCTCGGCATCAACTACTTCGACACCGCGATGGACTACGGCGACGGGGAGAGCGAGACGCGCGTCGGCCGCGTGATGGCCACGCGGCGCAAGGACGCCTTCCTCGCCACCAAGGTGCCGACGCGCGCCCGCACGCGCGACACCGCCCTGCGGGAGGTCGAGGCCAGCCTCAAGCGGCTCCAGACCGACCACGTCGATCTCCTCCACCTGCACAGCCTCGGCAAGGAGGAGGATCTCGCGAAGATCGAGGCCGCGGATGGCGCGCTCAAGGCCCTCTACGAGCTGCGCGAGCAGAAGGTCGCGCGCGCCATCGGCATGACCAGCCACACCGACGGCCCCACCATGGCCAAGGCCATCGAAAGCAGCGACATCGACTGCGTGCAGATGGCCATGAACCCGGCGCGGGCGCTGCGCTTCGAGGAGATGGCCCTTCCCGCCGCGAACAAGAAGAACCTCGGCGTCATCCTCATGAAGGTCACGGCCCAGGAGAAGCTGCTGGGGGCGGGCGGGGCCGAGCCGGGCGCGCTCCTGCGTTATGCCTGGAGCCTGCCCGTCTCCGCGGTGGTCTGCGGGATGCCGAAGGTCGCGTTCATCGAGGCCAACGTGGCCTCCGCCCGCGCCTTCGCGCCCATGCCGGCCACGGAGATGGAAGAGCTGCGCTCACGGCTCGCGGGCAAGCAGGCCGTGCTCGAACAGTTCTTCTCCGACCATCTGGACCTGGGGACGGCCTGATTCACTCCGCGGGATGCTGTCGGCGCGCGGCCGCGGGCAGGTAGCTCTGCTGCGCGTAGTCGCGGACCATCCGGTGCGCGCTGAACTGGGGAACGCACGACGCGATGGAGGCCTTCATCATGGCGATCCATTTCCGCCGCAGGCCGTCCGCGTCCTTCTGGAAGAACAGCGGCACCGTCTCCTCCTCCAGGATCTTGTAGAGGGAGAGCGCGTCCGCGGCGTCCTGCTCGTCCGGGGTCGAAGCCAGGTTCTCCTCGCCGATGGCCCAGCCGTTGTCGCCCCGATACCCCTCCACCCACCAGCCGTCGAGGATGCTGCAGTTGATCCCGCCGTTGATGGGGCACTTCTGGCCGCTGGTGCCGCTGGCTTCCTGGGGCCGGCGCGGCGTGTTGAGCCACACGTCGCAGCCCTGCACCATCATCCGCCCGACCTCCATGTCGTAGTCCTCGATGAACACGAGCTTGCCCTTGAACTCGCCCTGGGCCAGATCGAAGAGCTGGCGGATGAAGTTCTGCCCTAGACGGTCGGCGGGATGCGCCTTGCCCGCGAAGATCATCTGCACGGGACGGGCCCTGTCGTTCAGGAGCTTGCGCAAGCGGTCGAGGTCGGAGAGCACGAGCACCGCCCGCTTGTAGGTCGCGAACCGCCGGGCGAAGCCGATGGTGAGCGCGCGCGGGTCGAGCAGGGCCTCCACCTCGCGCAGCTCGTCGGGGGAGCGCCCGTGACGCGCGCTCTGCACGCGCACGCGCTCGCGCACGAAGCGGATGAGGCGCTCTTTCTGCGACCGATGCGCCGCCCACAAGGCGGAATCCGGGATGGCGCCCGCGCGTGCCCACAGGTCGGGGTCGAGGAGGTGGTGCTCCCAGTCCGGATCCAGGTGATGCGCGTAGAGCGCGCGCATCTCCGGCCCGATCCAGCTCTCGGTGTGCACGCCGTTCGTGATGTACCCGACGGGCGACTCCGGAGCGTCCGGCCACAGGTGGCGCCACATGGCGGAGGAGACCGTGCCGTGGAGCTTGCTGACACCGTTGACGCTCGAGGAGAGCCGGATGGCGAGCACGGTGAGGTTGAACATCCCTCCTTCCGCGCCCAGGGTCAGGGCCGCCTCCGCGTCCGCGCCCACTTCCTGCGTCCAGGGGCCGAGGTACTTCTTCACGAGATCGCGTTCGTAGGTCTCGTTCCCCGCCGGCACCGGCGTGTGCGTGGTGAAGACGGTGTTGAGCGCGCTCTGCTGGATCGCCTCCGTGAGGCCGTCGCCGCGGCTCACCTTCTCCCGCGCGCGCTCCAGGCCGAGGAAGGCCACGTGCCCCTCGTTCATGTGCCACACCGCGGGATAGATGCCGAGCGCGCGCAGCGCGCGCACCCCGCCCACGCCGAGCACGATCTCCTGGCACAGCCGCATCTCCCGGCCGCGCACGTAGAGGACGCCCGTGATGGGCCGGTCGGCGGGATCGTTGAGGGGGATGTCGGTGTCCAGCATCAGCACCGGCACCTTCCCGACCTGGGCCTTCCACACCGCCGCCTGCACCACGCGGCCGGGCAGGTCCACCGGCACCGTGAGCACGCCGCCTCCGGGCGCCTCCACGGGCAGGACGGGCAGGCGTGCGAAGTCGTAGTCGGGGTAGATGTGCTGCTGGTATCCGTCCGCGTCCACGGTCTGGCGGAAGTAGCCCGACCGGTACATGAGGCCGACCCCCACCAGGGGAACGCCCAGGTCGCTGGCCGCCTTGCAATGATCGCCGGCCAGGATGCCCAGGCCGCCCGAGTACACGCCCAGCGACTCGTGGATGCCGAACTCCATCGAGAAGTACCCGATGGGGCCGGGCATCGCGCCCAGGTGCTGGTCGAACCAGCGCGGACGCGCGCGATAGGCGTCCAGGGAATGGATCACGCTCTCGTACGTGCGGCGGAACTCCGGGTCGCCGAGCAGGCGGTTCCAATGGTGCGGCTCGACGTTGATGAGGAGCTGGATGGGATTGTGATACCGCCGCCAGTGGTCGGGGTCGATCCAGGTGAAGAGGCGCGTGGCCTGGGGCGACCAGCTCCACCACAGGTCGTAGGCGAGGTCGCGCAGCCGCTCCATCTCCGGGGGCAGCTCGATGTCCGCAACCTGGAGGGTGGCGATCTGCGTGCTGGTGCCGATGGGCTCGGCGTACCGCTCAGGCCTGCTCAAGGGTCTCGATGAAGTGGCGGATCCTCGTGGAGACATCCGCGTCGACGTCGGTGAACTCGATTCCGTAGCGCGAGGCCGTGGCCACGCGCACCACGCGCCCGCGCGTGTGGACGGGGGGAGGCTCCTCGCCGAGGGGGAACTGCATCTCCAGGGGTTCCCCCACGTGCAGCGTGCCCGTGGCCTCCATGAGCATGCCGCTCTGGCTGAGGTTGAGGGCCAGCGCGGGCTCGGGGCGGCCGGCGTCCGAGGCGTAGGTGTCGACACGGAAGGAAACGGTGAAGCGCGCTTCCTTGCGCGCGGGCACGTTGATGAGCCGCTCCAGGCGCTCGTCGCTGTCGAATTCCAGGGGCAGGCGCAGGATCGCGTTCGCACCCGCCTCCAGGAGCTCCACCTCGCCCGGATCGAAGTCGCCGCGCGCGACCACCGCGATGGAGAGGCCGCGCGTGGACGGGTCTCCGCGCAGGGCCGTCACCAGGCGGCCAGCCCAGGGCAGGTCGCGGTCCACCACCACGATGCTCGGGTGCGCGGCCAGCGCCATCATCAGCGCTTCTTCGAGACGGGTCACGACATGACGCTCCACGTCCTGTCGCCAGAGCAGGGTATGGCCCAGATCTTTGTCGAGCTCGGAGTGCGTGCAGATCAAGACGGAAACCATCGTATCACTCCAACTCGGCCAGCCACGCGGCTTTGGATGCATCCGACGGCATGCGCCAGTCGCCACGCGGCGAGAGGCTCACCGATCCCACCTTGGGACCGTCCGGCGACATCGAGCGCTTGTACTGCTGGTCGAAGAAGCGGGTGACGAACACGCGCAGCCACTTGCGCAGCGCCGCCTCGTCGTGGCGGCCGGCGAAGGCGTGGCCGGCCAGGAACAGGGTCTTGCCCGGCCCCGCCCCCAGCCGCAGCAGGCAGAAGAGGAAGAAATCGTGGGCTTCGTACGGGCCGAGGAGCTCCTCCGTGCGCTGGCTGACGGAGCCGTCCTTTCCCGGCGGCAGGAGCTCGGGCGAGACCGGAGTATCGAGGATCGCCTCCAGCACCGCCCGCTCCGGCGGGGTGGCGCGGTGGGCGGCGACCCAGGCCACGAGCTGGCGCACCAGCGTCTTCGGGATTCCGCAGTTGACGTGGTACATCGAGATCTGGTCCCCGCCGAAGGTGGTCCATCCCAGGGCCAGCTCGCTGAGGTCGCTGGTGCCGACGTGGATCGCGCCTTCCTTGTTGGCGAGGTTCATCAGGATCTGCGTGCGCTCGCGCGCCTGCAGGTTCTCGAAGGCGATGCACGAGGTCTCGTCGGGGCCCAGCCCGATGTCCTTCATGTGCTGGACGCAGGCGGGCCGGATGTCGATCTCGCGCAGGTGCACGCCGGACGCGCGGGCCAGCTCGCGCGCGCTCTGCAGCGTGCGCTCGGTGGTGCCGAAGCCGGGCATGGTCACGGTCAGGATCCCGTCGCGCGGCAGGGAGAGGAGGTCGAACGTGCGGTCCACGACGAGCAGGGCCAGCGTGGAGTCGAGGCCGCCGGAAAGACCGAGGGTCACGCGCTTGACGCCCGTGTGCTCGAGGCGCTTGGCCAGGCCGGCGGTCTGGATGGAGAAGATCTCCTCGCAGCGCTCGTCGAGGACGGCGGGTTCGGACGGCACGAAGGGATGGGGGTCCACCTTGCGGACCAGGCGTTGCGGCTCCGGCGCGGGAATGGGAGCGAGGGTGAGGCGGCGATATCCCT
>DASTLK010000323.1:0-10600 GCA_035715025.1 Vicinamibacteria bacterium | reverse complement strand
CCGCCAGGGCCTCCTCCACGAAGGCCCGGAAGCGAGCCTCGAACACCTGGCGGCTGTGGGCCTCGGCGTGAGCCCGGAGCGTAGCGGTATTAAATCGCAGGCCTTCCAATGAGTCAACGGCGGCCCTCAAGGAGGCCGCCGTAGGTTCTTGAAATAGCACGCCTGTCTGCCCGGGAAGGACCGTCTCGCGACCCCCACCCTCCGCGAAGACCACCGCCGGGCGGCCGCACGCCATGGCCTCGAGGGGCACGATCCCGAAGTCTTCGACGCTCGCCATCACCACCGCCCGACATCCGCGGTAGAGCTCGCGCAGCGCGACATCGTCCACGGGACCGAGGAAGTCGGTCTCGCGCCCGGCCAGGGCGCGCAGCCGGGCCGCCTCCGGCCCGCCCCCGACCACCTTCAGTGGCCGCGGGCCGACCCGGTACGCGTCCAGGATCAGCTCGATCCTCTTGTAGGGCACGAGGGCGGAGACCACGAGGTCGTAGTCTCCTCCCGGACGGCCGTCCGGCGTGAAGAACTCGGTATCCACCGGCGGCGGGATCACGGCCGCGTCGCGACCATAGTACCGGCGGATCCGGCCGGCGACGTGCACGCTGTTGGCGGCGTAACGATGGACCCCTCCCGCGGTCGCC
Source organism: Vicinamibacteria bacterium (assembly GCA_035715025.1). Taxonomy (GTDB): domain Bacteria; phylum Acidobacteriota; class Vicinamibacteria; order Fen-336; family Fen-336; genus AA29. The sequence continues at coordinate 9,965 of DASTLK010000323.1, read as the reverse complement.
ACGTCCCAGGCCCGCAGGGCCTCCGCGATCGTGGGCACCACGGCCGCGGTCAGCCCCGAAACGCGCCCCGGCCCGAAGTAGTCGTCGTACCGGTCCCACACGTAGCGCATCGGCGTGTGGCAATAGCAGACGTGCCGGGCCTCCGGGGCCACGCGCACGCCCTTGGCGACGCAGTGCGAGCTGGAGATCACGAGGTCGAAGCCGGAGAGGTCGATGGAGGCGGCGGCGGCGGGGAAGAGGGGCAGGTACCGGCGGTAATGCGTCTCGACGCCGGGCAGATGCTGGACGAACGTCGTGCGGATATCGCGGGCCTCCAGCTCCGGGGCCAGCGAGCCACGCACGTGCAGCAGCGTGAAGATCGGCGCCTCGGGGAAGAGCCGGGCCAGGGAGAGGAGGACCTTCTCGCCGCCACGCATCCCCGTCAGCCAGTCGTGGACGAGGGCGGTGCGCGGCCCGGTCAGCGGACGTTCTCCGCGGCCGCCTGGGCGGGCACGGTCACGCCGAGCACCTTCATGTATCCGCGGTGGATCGCGCGCACGGAGCGCTCCCAGCTGAACTGGGCGACGCGGAGGCGCCCGCGCTCGACCAGCGTCGCACGTAGCGCGTCGTCGCCGAGGACGCGTTCGAGCCCGCCCGCGATGTCCTCGATGCTGTAGGGATCGACGAGCACGGCGGCGTCGCCCACCACCTCGGGCAGGGAGGAGATGCGCGAGGTCACCACGGGAGTGCCGGAAGCCATCGCCTCCAGGGGCGGCAGGCCGAACCCCTCGTACAGCGACGGGAACGCGAACACGGAGGCCAGGCGGTACAGCGCGGACAGGGTGGAATCGGGGACGAAGCCGAAGAAGCGGACGTCGTGGCGCACGCCCGCCGCCTCGACGCGCCGGCGCAGCGCGCCGTACTTGTTGATCTCGTCGCCGATGATGAGCAGCTTGAGGTCGTCGTTGCCCGCGCGCTGCTTGAGCAGGCCGAAGGCGTTGATGAGGCGCTCGAGGTTCTTGTGGGGCTTGATGTTTCCCGCGTACAGGACGAAGCGGCCCCGGATCTGGTAGCGCTCCTTGACGCGCTCCATCTCCTCCTCGCCCGGGTGCTCGAGGATGGCGGCGTCGATCGCGTTCGGCACCACCTGCAGGCGCTCCGGATCCGCCTTCGGATAGAAGCGCAGGATGTCGCGGCGCGAGGCCTCGGAGACCGTGAACACGAGCGAGCTGTGCTCGATGGCGTGTCCCATCATGCGGTGCGCGTACGTGAGCGCCATCCGGTTGGGCAGGTACTCGGGGAAGAGCAGGTGGATGCAGTCGTGGATGGTGACCACGGCCGGCCGGCGGCAGAGGAGCGGGAGGACGTAATGCGGCGAATGGAGCAGATCGACCCCGAGCCGCCGCAGCTTCAGGGGGATCGAGACGTGCTCCTGGAACCGGTACCCGCGCGAGCTGTCCACCACGGGCACGAAGTTCTCGGCCAGATCGCGCAGGGTGGCCTCGTCGGCGGGATCGCAGAAGAGGAAATAGGTCGTCTCCCGGTCCAGGTGGGCAAGGTGCCGCACCAGGTTCCGGACGTAGGTCCCGATCCCGTAGTCGCGCCACTTGCGTGCGTCGATCGCGATCTTGGGCATGAAGTATTAGGTCAGGGGAGGGACTCACCCAGGGTCCGCGACGGGCGTTCGCACTGCGGCCACCATCGCGTTGATTGGCTGCGACCCCCCCTGAAACCCCCCGTCGCGCGGCGCCGCCGCTTTGCGACGCTGCCGCGCTCTGCGGTCGGCTCTTGGCCTGTTCACCGTAGCACGAAGGGGCGGCGCGGCGAGAGCGAAAAAGCCGCGGGTCTCAGCCGAAAAGCGCCAGGCTCAGGATCGCGCGCTCTTCCGCGCGCCGCTGCCGGCCGGCCGGTCCCCGTCCGGCGCGGAGCCAGGCCCAGGCCGCGCGTCCGGCCATCCAGGCGCGCAGGGCGAGCCGCTCCCCCGCGGAGTTGTGCTTGCCGTAGAAACGCAGGTGGCTGCGGTGGTATTCCAGCCGGGCCAGCGCGGGGGCCCGGTCCATGCTGCGGCCCAGGTGGTGCACGACCTCGGCCGTCGGCGTGTAGACGACGCGCCATCCCGCCCGCCGGACCCGGAGGCAGAGATCGACGTCCTCTTCATAGAGGAAGAAGGACTCGTCGAAGCCGCCCACCGCATCCAGTGCCTCACGACGGGCCATGAAGCACGAGGCCGAGACCCAGTCCGGCTCCTGCTCGCGCTGGGCCAGCGCGGACGCGCGAGAGAGCGCGGCGGCCTCGCCGGCCTTGACCCCGCGCACGAGCCGGCCTTGCCGCCATTCCGCGAGCGGCGTGAGCGCGGGACCGAACGAGACCTGGGGAGCGCCGTCGCTCCCGACCGTGCGGGGGCCGACGATGGCCACGTCGGGGCGGGCCTCGAGGATCGCGCTCAGCGTCCCCACGGTGTCCGGCCGGACTTCGCAATCGCTGTTGACGACGAGGACATGGGGGCCGCGGGCCGCGTGCAGGCCGAGGTTGTTCGCGCGCGAGAACCCGAGGTTCGCGGCGTTCGCGATGACGCGCGCCTCGGGAAAGCGCGCGCGGACGGCCTCCACCGATCCGTCCGTGCTCGCGTTGTCCACCAGGATCGCCTCCAGGGACACGGCGGTGGGCACGAGCAGCGCCTCCAGGCAGCGCAGGAGGTGGTCCCGGGTGTTGTACGAGACCACGATCGCGCTGACGCGGGGGACGCTGCCGCCGGGCGCGGGCGCGCTCACCGTCGCCGGGCGACCCGCGCGAGCGCCCGGCGCGTGCGCTGCGCCGTCTCCGCCCACGAGAACGAGGCGGCCAGGGCCTGGCCGCGGCGCACGAGATCGGCCCTCAGCCGCGGCTCGCGGAGGACGCGGTCGATGGCGGAGGAGACGGCGTCTTCGTCCCCGGGCTCGACGAGCAGCGCGCCCACGCCGAAGATCTCGTTCAGGGCCGGCCGCCGGCTGGTGACGACGGGAACCCCGCGCGCCATCGCCTCCAGCACGGGCAGGCCGAAGCCTTCGTACTCCGAGAGCAGGACGAACACGTCCGCGGCCGCGTAGCGCGCGGCGAGGCCGGCGTCGCTGACGTGGCCGGAGACGTGCACTGCCCCGGCGCCGCCCAGCTGCGCCACCAGCGCCTCGAGGTCGAGCGGAGGATGCGTGCGGTTGTCGCCCACGACTTCGAGGGTGAGATCGGGCCACGCGCGGCGGAGGGAGGCGATGGCGCGCAGCAGGACGGGCAGGCGGCGCCGGTTCAGGATGGCGCCCGCGGTCAGGATCACGGGGCCGCGCGCCCCCAGCCGCGCGCGCGCCTCCTCGCGCGAGGGGGACGGAGGCAGGTCCTCGGCCGCGGCCAGGGGGACATGGACGACGCGCGGGGCGAGGTCGGGGAACCGTTGCGCGATCTCGCGGCGGGTGAAGTCGGAGCAGGCCAGGACCACGCGCGAGGCGCGCAGGCTCGCCGCCACCAGCAGGCGGCGGCGGATGCCGTCGAGGGCGGCGAAGTCGTCCGGCCAGGCGTAGAAGGACAGGTCGTGCACGGCGGTCACGCGGGCAAGGGCGGTCGTGAGGGGACAGGTGTAGGCCGGGCAGAAGAGGACGTCGACGTCGTCGTCCTCCGCCGCGCGGGCCAGGCGGCGTTCCGCCCACCACAGGCCGCGCTCGCGACCCGACCCCAGCGCGCGCGGGACGACGCCGGGAAGGGCGAGGGCCGGGTCGTCGGGCAGCCGCCCCGCGCAGTACACGAGCAGCCGGTCGGCCGCCGTCGCGGACCATGCGCCGAGGAGGTTGCGCAGGTAGCGGCCCGTGCCCGTCGGCCGGCCCTGGAGCTCGCGCCCGTCGATGCCGATGGTGAGAGGCGGCGGATCAGGCACTCAGCACACGCCGATAGAACTCGAGGGTCCGAGCGGCGGCGATGTCCCAGTCGAAGGCCCGGCTGCGCTCGAGCCCGAGGCGGCGCTGCGTGTCACGGCGCGCGGGATCGTCGAGGATCTTCTCGATCCCCCCCGCGATCGATCGCGTATCGAGGGGGTTGACGAGGGTCGCGGCATCACCCGCCACTTCCTCGAGCGCGGATCCGCGCGAGCAGACCACGGGCAGGCCGGCCGCCATGGCCTCGACCACGGGCAGGCCGAATCCTTCTTCGAGAGAGGGCAGGACGAGGGCGGCGGACGTGGCCATGAGGGCCCGGATCTCTCGCGTCTCCAGATAACCGGTGGCCCGGATCTGCGGTCCGCTGATCGTCCCCCCCTGCGCCCATTCCGGACCCGGTCCCACGAGGACGAGCGGCGGGAGACGGGGCCGGCGCCCGGCCAGCCCGATGTACGCCATCGCGAGGTTGACGAGGTTCTTCCGCTTCTCGTCCGTCCCTATATAGAGGATGGCGCCGCGCGGCAGCCCCCGGCGCGCCAGCACCGCGGCCGCCGCCTCGTCCGAGATGGGCAGGCGATAGGCGGGGTCGATCCCGTTCGGGATGACCACGATCTTGCCCGGCGGCACGTCGAGGAGCAGCCGCGCCTCGGAGGCGGTGTGCTCGGAGACGCAGATGACGCCGTCCGCGCGGCGCACGTGGTCGCGCACGAGAGGCGCGTAGTCCCGCCGGATCTCGGCCTCCGTCATGTCCGGATGCTTGAGGAAGAAGAGGTCGTGCAGGGTGACGATGTGCTTGGCCTTGCGGGCGGGGATGAGGAGCGGATGCGGCGAGTGGACGAGGTCGAGGGGGGCGCGGACGATGCGGTCCATGGGCGGCCACTCCAGCCGGTTCCACGCGTAGTTGAGCGCGCGGACGGGGAGGTGGCGGTCCACGAGGACCGCGTTGGGGGGCCAGGTCCGTTGCGGGTAGCGCTCCTTCAGGGAGGCGGAGAAGAGGAAGAACCGGTCGTCGGGGGCGAGCTCCGGCAGCCGCTGGGCCAGGGCCATGACGTACGAGCCCACCCCCGTCGGCTTCGAGAGCGACGGTCGGATGTCGAGGCCGAAGTTCATGCGGGATCGGGAGATGATAGCAGGCCCGGGGTTCGTGTTAGATTCCCCGGTCGCCCCGGTGGGTTCGTGCCCGACAGGAGGGCTGCTTGAAGATCGCGGTCGTGGGGACCGGCTACGTCGGGCTCGTGGTGGGGGCGTGCCTCGCCGAGAACGGCAACAGCGTGGTCTGCGTCGACAACGACGAGAAGAAGGTCGAGGCCCTCCGCCGCGGCGAGATCCCCATCTACGAGCCGGGACTGGCCGAGATGATCCCGCGCAACGTCGCCGAGGAGCGCCTGCGCTTCACCACCGACCTGACCGCGGCCGTCCAGCAGAGCGAGATCATCTTCATTGCCGTGGGGACCCCGCAGGACGAGGACGGCTCCGCGGACCTGCGCCACGTCCTGGCCGTCGCGGACGGCATCGGCCGGGCCATGAACGGCTTCAGGGTCATCGTCAACAAGTCCACGGTGCCGGTGGGGACCACGGAGAAGGTGAGGAGGGCCGTATCCGCGGTCAGCACCCATCCATTCGCGGTGGTCTCGAACCCCGAGTTCCTGAAGGAAGGCACCGCGGTCGAGGACTTCCTCAAGCCCGATCGCGTCATCATCGGCGTCGACGACGAGCGTGCGCGCTCGGTCATGTCCGAGCTCTACGCGCCCTTCGTGCGCACCGGCAACCCCGTCCTGGTCATGGACTGCGCGTCCGCGGAGCTCACGAAATACGCGGCCAACGCCATGCTGGCCAGCCGCATCTCGTTCATGAACGAGATCGCGAACCTGTGCGACCTCATGGGGGCGGACGTGGGCCAGGTCCGGCGTGGCATCGGGACCGACTCGCGCATCGGCTCCTCGTTCCTGTTCCCGGGGATCGGGTACGGCGGGTCCTGCTTCCCGAAGGACGTCAAGGCCCTGATGAAGACGGCGGAAGAGGCCGGCCTGGAGCTGCGCGTGGTCAAGGCCGTCGACGCCGCCAACGAGGCGCAGCGGCGGGTCCTCGTCCCCCGCATCGCCGCCCACCTCGGGACCCTGAAGGGCAAGGTCGTCGCGATCTGGGGACTCGCGTTCAAGCCCCGCACCGACGATATGCGCGAGGCGCCCGCGGCCGCGGTCATCGACGGCCTGCTCGCGGCCGGGGCCGCCGTACGCGCGTACGACCCCAAGGCCATGGCCGTCGCGCGCCGCGTCTACGGCGAGCGCCTCCACTTCTGCAAGCGCAGCTACGAGGCCGTCGAAGGCGCGGACGCGCTGGTCGTGGCCACCGAGTGGAACGAGTTCCGGGAGCCGGACTTCGCCCGCGTGAAGGCGCTCATGCGGCACCCGGCCGTGTTCGACGGCCGCAACATCTACAACCCGCAGGTCCTGCGCGAGATGGGCTTCCATTACGAGGGCATCGGGCGCCGGTGAGAGTGCTCGTCACCGGGGGAGCAGGCTACATCGGGAGCCACGGCGTCCGGGAGCTGCGGGAGGCCGGGCATCAGGTGGCCGTCCTGGACGACCTCTCCTACGGCCACCGTGAAGCCGTTCCGGGCGACGTCCCCCTGATCGACGCCGACCTGGCCGACGCCTCCGCGCTGCGGCGCGGCCTCGAGGGCGCGGACGCGGTCGTCCATTTCGCGGGCCTTCTCAGCGTCGCGGAGTCCGTGCGCGACCCCGCGTCGTACTACCGGGCCAACGTCGTGAAGGGGCTGGCCCTCCTGGACGCGATGGCGGCGGCGGGCGTGCGGCGGATCGTCTTCAGCTCGACCTGCGCGGTCTACGGAGTGCCCGTGCGTGTCCCCATCGACGAGGACCATCCCCAGGAGCCGATCAACTCCTACGGCGCGACCAAGCGCGCCTTCGAGCGCGCGCTCATGGACTACGCGCGCGCCGGGCTCCTGCGCGCGGTGGCCCTGCGCTACTTCAACGCCGCCGGCTGCCATCCCGACGGCTCGCTCGGCGAGGACCACACCCCGGAGGTGCACCTCATCCCCCTGGCCGTGGATGCCGCGCTCGGCCGCGGGGCAGGGCTGACCATCCACGGGGACGACTACGACACGCCCGATGGCACCTGTGTCCGCGACTACATCCACGTGCAGGATCTCGCGCGCGCGCACGTGGCGGCGCTGGGTCTCGAAGCGGGCGCGCCCTTCCAGGCCTTCAACCTCGGGACAGGCCGCGGCCGGTCCGTTCGGGAGGTCGTCACCGCCGTCGAGCGGGTGACCGGCCGCCCGGTCGCGGTGACGACGGGGCCGCGCCGCCCCGGCGATCCGCCCATGCTGGTCGCGCAGGCCGACCGTGTGCGCGAGGCCACCGGCTTCGCGCCGCGCTGGCTCGATCTGGAGGCGATCGTCGAGACGGCCGCCCGCTGGCGCCGCGACCATCCGCACGGCTACGGCGGCGGGCAATGAGCCGCGGCCGGCCGACGCCGCTCGTGGATCCGCTCCTGAGCGTGGTCATGCCGATCTACAACGAGCGCGCCACCGTCGAGGAGATCATCGACCGCGTGCTGAAGGTGCCCCTGCGCGTCGAGCTGATCGCGGTCGACGATGCCTCCACGGACGGCAGCCGCGACCTCGTGGCGGGGCTGGCCGCCAAGCGCGGATTCAAGCACATCCTGCAGGAGAGGAACCGCGGCAAGGGCGCGGCCGTGCGGCGGGGGATCGCGGAGGCGACGGGCGACGTCATCGTGGTGCAGGACGCGGACCTCGAATACAGCCCGGAGGAGTATCCGGAGCTGCTCGACCTGATCGTCAAGGGCAAGGCCGACGCCGTCTACGGCAGCCGCTTCATCGGCCGGCACCGCTGCTTCCTCTTCACGCACTACCTGGCCAACCTGTTCCTGAACCTGGTCACCAACGTCCTCTACAACACGACCATGACGGACATGGAAACGTGCTTGAAGGCGATCCGCGCCGACCTCCTGAAGTCGCTGCCCCTGCGCAGCGAGCGCTTCGGCATCGAGCCCGAGATCACGGCCAAGCTCTTCAAGCGCGGCGCCCGGGTGTACGAGGTCCCGATCACGTACGAGGGGCGGGACTACTCGGAAGGCAAGAAGATCACGTGGCGGGACGGGTTCCCGGCCCTGTGGACTCTCGTGAAGTACCGTTTCGTGGACTAGGGTCAGTCGCTGCGCAGCGATTCGCAGGGATCGACGCGCGAGGCCCGGCGCGCGGGCACGTAGGCCGCGAGACCGCCGATCGCGAGCATGAGCGAAGCCATCGCGGCGAAGGTCGGGGCATCGAAGGCGGCGACGCCGAAGAGCAGCCCGGAGAGGGCCCGCGTGGCGGCCAAGGCGGTGAGGAGCCCGATGGCGACGCCGAGCGCGACCACGCGCGCGCCCTGCGCGACCACCATCCGCCGCACCGCGGCGGCAGTGGCGCCGAGGGCCATGCGCACGCCGATCTCCCGCGTCCGTTCCGCCACCACGACCGACAGCACGCCATAGAGGCCGAGCGCGCCCAGGAAGAGCGCGAGCGCCGACACCACGCCCAGGGTGAGCAGCGTGAAGGAAAGCGCGACCATCGACCTCGCGGCCAGCTCCGCCATCGTGTAGACCCGGTACATGGGCGCCTCCGGCGCGACCTCGCGGATCAGCGTACGGACCTCGGGCGCGATGGCCTCGGCGCGCGCGGTCTTGATCACGTAGGCGGGCGTGGTGATGGACCACGAGGTGGGCGTCGGGCCCACCAGCGGGTAGTAGACGAGAGCCTGCGGCTTGTCGCGGAAGCCGTACTGCATCACGTCCTCCACGACGCCCACGACGGTGTGCCAGGCTGCCTGTCCCTGTTGCTGCAAGCGGCGGCCGACGGCGCGCTGTCCGGGGAAGAGCAGTCGGGCCGCCGAGCGGCTGATCACCACTTTGCCGTGGGCCGACAGGTGGTCGGCGGTCTCGAAGGGCCGGCCATCGAGCACTTCGATCGACATCGTCCGGAAGTAGTCGCCGGCCGCGAACGTCCAGGTGAGGGGCCGGCCGGCGTCCGGACCCTCCGGCATGTCCTCGCTGCGGAAGCGGTCGCCGTGCGTGCCTTCGTCGAGGGGCACGTTCTCGACGATCCCCACCGAAGTCACCCCCGGGAGCGCGGCCAGCCGATCGAGGAAGGCGAGGTGGAAGCGCGCCCAGCTCGGGCCGTCCTTGAGCGCGGGCTGCTCCGGCGCGAACTGGAACGTGAAGACGTCGCGCGTGTCGTAGCCGGGGTCGACGGACCGCAGGGCGAGGAAGCTGCGCATCAAGAGCCCGGCCCCGATCAGCAACACCAGCGCCATCGCGGTCTGGGCCGCCACCAGCCCGTCGCGCCCGAAGCGCCGCCGCCGGGTCGAGCCACGGCCGCCCTCGCGCAGACGCGCGAGGTTCGGCGACGCCCCGCGCCACGCCGCCGCGCCCCCGCACAGGAGGCCGGAGACGAGCGCGGCCAGCAATGTGAAGAGCAGCGTGCGGCCGCTGAGGGTGACTTCGGCCAGTCGCGGGATGCCGGCGGGCGCGGCGCGCAACAGGACGGGCAGGCTCAGCCCGGCCAGCCCCACCGCGAGAGCGCCGGCCAGGAGCGCTGCCACCAGCGCCTCCGCCATCTGCAGCCGCACGAGCTGCGCGCGCGAGGCCCCGATGGCGCGGCGCACGGCGAGGTCGCGGTGGCGCGCCTCGACGCGCACCATGAAGAGGTTCGCCACGTTGACGCAGGCGATGAGCAGAACGATCGCGGTGGCCGCGAAAAGGATCCACAGCGACCGGGCCGCCGGACCCAGCATCTCGTCGAGCAACGGGCGCACCACGGCGCGGTGCCGCTCGATGAGCCGCGCGTAGCCCGGCGTTCCACCGAAGCGCTCCGGCAGCCCTCGCGCCAGCGCGGTGAGCTCCGCGGCCACCGCCTCGCGGTCCGTGCCGGGCGCCATCCGCCCCACCAGGTTCCAGCCGAACCGTCCGGGCGTCAGACCCTCGGCGCGTACCTGGGCCACGATCCACAACAGCGCGCCGTCGTTCGGGAACTGGAACTCCGGCCGCATCACGCCGACGATGGTGTGGCTC
>DASTLK010000322.1:0-3440 GCA_035715025.1 Vicinamibacteria bacterium | reverse complement strand
CAGCGTGCAGTCGATGTAGGAGGCGATATACAGGTCGAGGTCGCCGTCGCCATCGGCGTCGAAGAAGGCGGCCCCGGTGTTCCATCCCGGTGATTCCACGCCGACGCGGGCGGCCACGTTCTCGAAGCGGCCGTTCCCGAGGTTGCGGTAGAGGACGTTCCGGCCGAAGTTCGTCACCAGGATGTCGGGCCAGCCATCGCCGTCGTAGTCGGCCACGGCGACGCCCTGGCCCCACTGCCCTTCGCCGCCGACTCCGGCCTCGTCGGTGACGTCCCGGAACGTCCCGTCGGCGAGGCCGCGGTAGAGGGCGTTCCGGCCCCGCTCGACGACCCTCCCGTCCTGGAGGCGCCAGCCGTTCACGAGATACACGTCGAGACGGCCGTCCTTGTCGTAGTCGAGGAAGGCGACGCCGCCCCCGGACGAGTCGAGCAGGTGGTCCTTGTCGGGCCGGCCCGAAAGGAGGACGCGGGTGAGGCCGGCCTTGGCCGCGACGTCGACGAACCGGAAGGGCGGCTCGGGGGGCGCCGAGAGCACGCGCGGCGCCTCACGGGTCAGGGCATAGGCCGCGAGGCCGAACGCCAGGCCGGCGGCCACCACACGTGGCCAGCGCGTCATCTCGAAGGCGTTCTACTTGCCCGCCTTGAGCAGCCCGGGAACGATCGCCTGGACCTTCCTCCATTCGGCTTCGAGGGAATCGGCCTTGGGCGCCCGGGCCATCTGACCGATCGCCCGCGAGGACTCGAGCAGCTTCGCCTTGGCGGCGCGGGTCACGATCACGAAGCCCTCGTCGAAGATCCCCTGGGCCTCCCCGGCCGCGTTGTGGTGGTGTCCCCCGTCCAGCAGCCTCTTGCGGACCGCCCCCACCGCGTTGTCGCCCTCGGTCGCGATCTGGCCCACGTCCGCGGCGAGTCCCTCGAGGGCGGACTGGGCGGCCTTCGGGTCGCCGGCCGCGATCGCCCTCTGAGCCCGGCCGAGCTCGATCTGGGCGTGGGCGTGCGCGGCGGCCAGGATCGACCGCACGAGGTCCTCTTCGGTCCGCTTGAGGGCGAGGATCCCGTCGGCCAGGCTGCTGTAGGTGGCCACCATCTCGGCCGGAGTGGCGGGCGATGCGGCGGTCCCCTGGGCGGCGGCGGGGGCTGCGGCGAGCCCCGCGGCCAGGCCCAGCAGGAGTCCGGAAACAGCGAGTCTAGGTGACGACTTCATGAGTGTTCCCTCCGTGTGCATGAGGCCGCTACTATAACCGCACAACCCGGCAACCGCCGCGATCACGGAGGTCATCGGCCTTTTCGGTGTCGATTCTCCCCCGCCCCGTTCGACTATCGGGTGAAAGGCGGCCAGGAGGCCGCAGAACCCAAGGAGACCCGGATGCGATACATCTGCTTGATCTATGACGACGAGAGCACATTCGCCAAGATGTCCGAGGCCGAAGGCGCAAAGGTGATGCAGGAGTACATGCAGTTCACGGACGGCATCGTGAAGAGCGGCCATCACCGGGCGGGGGATCCGCTCCAGCCGAGCACCACCGCGACCACCATCCGGACGAAGAACGGCAAGGTGGTCACGACCGACGGGCCCTTCGTCGAGACCAAGGAACAGCTCGGCGGCTTCTACATCGTCGAAGCTGCGAACCTCGACGAGGCCCTGAAGATCGCGGGGCGCATCCCCTCCGTCCGCTATGGCGGCGCGATCGAGGTGAGACCGATCATGGAGATCCCGCGGGCCCGGTGAGCCCCACCGCGGAGCCCAGTGGGATACTCTCGTCCCACTGGGCTGCCATGGAGATCGGCGACTTCTACGACCGCGAATACGGGCGGATCCTCGCCACCCTGATCCGTCTGGTCCGCGACTTCGATCTCGCCGAGGAATCGGTGCAAGACGCCTTTGCGGCCGCCCTCGAGCAGTGGCCGGCCGAAGGCGCGCCCCGCAACCCCGCGGCGTGGATCGTCTCGACGGCTCGCCACAAGGCGGTCGACCGACTGCGCCGGCGCGCGCTCCTCGACAAGCGGCGCGGCGAGATCGAGAGTCTGGCGCGTCTGGATCTCGAGCGCGCCGAAGACGTGGCGGAGCCCGAGGACTGCCTGCGCCTCATCTTCACGTGCTGTCACCCCGCGTTGGCGCCGGAGGCGCAGGTGGCGCTGACCCTGCGCACGCTGTGCGGCCTCTCCACCGAAGAGATCGCGCGGGCCTTCCTGCTGCCCGTGCCCACCCTGGCCCAGCGCCTCGTTCGCGCCAAGGCCAAGATCCGCGACGCCCGCATCCCGTACCGCGTCCCGGAAGGCGCCGACTACGCGGAGCGGCTCGATGCCGTCCTGGCCGTCGTGTACCTGGTGTTCAACGAGGGCTACACCGCGAGCTTCGGCGAGCGCCTGGTGCGGGCCGAGCTCTGCGCGGAGGCGATCCGCCTCGCGCGCATGCTCGTCGAGCTGCTTCCGGCCTCGACCGAGGCGAGGGGCCTGCTCGCCTTGATGCTCCTGCACGACGCGCGGCGGGAGGCGCGCGTGGACGCGAACGGCGACCTTGTGCGCCTGGAGGATCAGGACCGTTCGCGCTGGGATCGCGCCCGGATCGCCGAGGGGATCGCGCTGGTGGAGGCAGCGTTACGCGGCCGCCCACCCGGCCCCTACGCGGTGCAGGCGGCGATCGCCGCCGTGCATGCCGAGGCGACGGATGCCGCGGCGACGGACTGGCGTCAGATCGCTGCCCTTTACAGTGTGCTCCTGCGTCTTCAGCCCACCCCCGTGATCGAGCTGAATCACGCCGTGGCCGTGTCCATGGCCGACGGCCCCGAGCACGGCCTCCGGATCCTCGACCGCCTCGAGGCCCGGGAAGAGCTGGCCACCTACCACCTGTTCCGGGTGGCGCGCGCGGAGCTGCTGCTGCGGCTCGGGCGTCCCGCGGAAGCGGCGCAGGAGTACGAGCGCGCCCTCGGCCTCGCCGCGAACGAGTCCGAAAGACGGCACATTCACAAGCGTCTGGCAGAGCTCCCGAGCGGCTCCTAGATCTCATCACTCCAGGCGTGCCGCGCAAAAGGAGGACTTATGATCAACCGCCGTGAATTCCTTGAAACGGTCGCCGCCGTCGTTCCGGCGCTCGGCTGGCAGGGCACACCCGCGAACGAGTGGGGGGCGCCCGTCTTCGACCTTCACTTTCATCTTCGTCCGCAGCCGGCGGCCAACCTCGCGCATCTCGACGGAGCGGGGGTCACGAAGGCGAACCTGCTCACGCGTGCGGGCGCCCTCGAGCAGGTGAAAGCGCTGCAGGCGGCCGCCCCGGGCCGGTTCACGTGGTTCAACAGCTACGACGTGACGAAGCCCGACGCGGAGCAGGTGCTCACGCGGTCGATCAAGGATGGAGCCCAGGGCTTTGGCGAGATGAAGTTCCATGTCGCGGCCGATGGGCCGGAGCTCCGTCGTGTGTATGCGCTCGCCGCCGATCTGCGC
>DASTLK010000321.1:0-3535 GCA_035715025.1 Vicinamibacteria bacterium | reverse complement strand
CCCCCCTGAGATTGACGACGTTCAGCGCGTCCAGCTGAACCCGATCGCGTTCACGAAGGCGCGGGCCAGGACCATCGCCCCCGCGTCGCTTGGATGCACGCGGTCGCGCGAGAAGTTCGCGGTGTAGGCCGCGGCCAGCACATCGTCGAAGGCGGCCTGGGTGTCCACGAACAGGGCGTCGTGCGTCGCGGCCAGGCGGCGCACGACCGCGCCGTAGCGGTCCATCTGCGCGCGCATCGGCTCCTGCCGGTTGGGCTCGAGATAGAACGGTGTCAGGAGGACCAGGCCCTTGAGCGCGGGCCGGGTCCGGGCCAGCAGCTCGCCCAACGTCTGCTCGTATTCGTCGATGGGCACGGCCAGCTCCGGCCGCCGCGGGCTGTCGAACTGCCGCCACACGTCGTTGGTGCCGATCATCACGGAGAGCCAGTCCGGCTTGGCCTCGAGGACGTCCGCCGTCCAGCGCGCCTTGAGGTCGCGCACGGTGTTGCCGCTGATGCCGGCGTTGACGATCCAGATGGGCTGTTCGGGGTAGACGGCGGCCAGGAGCGTGTCCACCATCGCGACGTAGCCGCGCCCCAGCGGGCCTCCACCCGCGTCGGCCCCGGTCCGCGCGCGCCCCGCGTCGGTGATGGAATCGCCGATCATCACGAGCTTGCTGCGCGCGCCAATCTGGAGCGCGCCTCTCCGCGCGGGCGCACTTGCCGCCTGCGCCCGGGCCGGCCGGGCTCCGAGCGCCTCCAGGGCGAACGGAGCGCCGGCCAGGAGCCGCGCGAACTCGCGGCGAGAGGTCACTAGACCTTGTCGGGGATCACGAACGGAGCGCGATACGTCCGCGTGAGGAGCGCATCCGCTTCCTTGTCGTCCTTGAACTTCTCGGCCGTCCCGTCGAAGGTCAGGGTGCGTCCGACCTGGTAGGCGATGTTGGCGAGATGGGGAAGGGAAGCGGAGAGGTGGCCCTCCTCGATCTCGGCCGCGAGCTTGGACCGGTCGCCGGCGCGGATGGCGTCGACGAAGTTCTGGTAATGGGGGTACTCGATGCTGGTGGGCACGTTCGGGTCGCTGCCCGCACCCGCGGCCGCCGTCCCGCCCGGTCCCTTCTCGTCCTTGCGACCCAGGTACGACTGCCAGCCGCGCCCGTCGCCGTCGATCCAGACCCAGCCCTTGCTGCCGTAGAACAGGTTCCCGATCTTCTGCGTGCCCTCGTCGTTGGTCTGGATGCCGCGGGTGGCGAACTCGAGCACCTTGCCATCCGCGTAGGTGAAGATCGTCGAGTGCACGTCCGGCGTCTCCTGCGAGCTGCCGCGGGCGTCGAAGAGGCCGCCGCCCGAGGAGATCTTGACCGGATGCACGTGCTCGTCGAGGCCCCAGCGCGCGATGTCGAACTGATGCGGGCCCTGGTTGCCCGTGTCGCCGTTGCCGTAGTCCCAGTGCCAATGCCAGTTGTAGTGGAAGCGATTCCGGTTGAACGGCCGCAGCGGCGCCGGGCCCAGCCACATGTCGTAGTCCACCTTCGCGAGGTAGGCGGCGTCGTAGGTGGGCTCGTACTCCTTCGCTTCCACGTTGAGCTTGTACTTCTCGCCCGGCTGCATGGGCCCGTCGGGGTACTTGCCGATGTTGGGGCGCGCCTTGAAGCAGAGCCCGCGCGCCATGTAGATCTCGCCGATGCCGCCGTCGCGCATGAACTTGATCGCGTCCTGGACGATGGGCCGACTGCGGTTCATGGTACCGACCTGGACGAGGCGGTTGTACTTGCGGGAGGCCTCGAACATCTTCCGGCCTTCCCAGACGGTGTGCGAGGCCGGCTTCTCGACGAACACGTGCTTGCCGGCCTGGAGGCCCCAGATCGTGGCCAGGGCGTGCCAGTGATTCGGCGTGGCCACCAGGATCGCGTCCACGTCCTTGTCGTCGAGGACGCGCCGCAGGTCCTGGACCGTGCCCGGCTTGAAGGTGGCGACGTCCTTCAGGCGCTCGTCGTTGACGCGGCTGGGGAAGAGGTTCGCGTCGATGTCGCACAGGGTCTTGATCTCGACGTTCTTCAGCTTGGAGAAGCCGCGCTTGAGGGCGTTGCCCTGGCCGCGGATGCCCACGCTGGCCAGCACCACGCGATCGTTGGCGCCGAGGACCCGGCTGCCCACGGTGCCGCTCTGCGCGCGGGCGATCGCGCTGCCCCCCAGCGCCACCCCCGCCACTGCGGTAGCGGTGCGGGACACGAAGTCACGCCTTGTGATGTCGTCTGGCTCGTTGCTCACCGGAGGGCCTCCTTTCGAAGCGCTTGCCTCAGGAATGGATGGCGCCACAGTAACAACCTCGGCGCGTGACCGCAACGGCCCGGGGGAAAGCTTTATTTCCGGGATGGCGCGCAGGAGGCGCATACTCGGCGCCGCGATGGACGACTTCCTTCCCATCACCGACGAGCGCGAGGTCCACTCCTTCCTGGACCAGATTCCGCTGCGCGTGGACCGCGAGCGCTTCACGCGCTTCGTGCTGGGCTTCCCCCACCGTTACCTCCAGCTGACCGCGCCCGTGGAGACGGTGGCCCACTTCGCGCTGTTCTCCACCCTCGCCGGCCGCGCCGTCTCTTCGCGCCTCGCCCGCGACGGTGAGGGCTGGAAGCTGGTGGTGGTGGCGGGCGACCGCAGCCGCCTCTTCTCCCGTATCGCCGGGAGCCTGACCTTCTTCGGCGCGGACATCGTGGCCGCGGAAGCCTTTTCGAACTCCGAGGCCCTCGTCCTCGACACGTTCTCCGTGTCCGACCCCGGACGCCGGTTCGAGCAGCCGGAAGAGGGCCGGCGCTTCCAGGCCTTCCTGGAGAAGGTCCTGGGCGGCGAGGTCGACCTCGAGCGCGAGCTGGAAAACCTGGGCGGCCCCGTGCGCGCCCGCCTCGATCTGGAATGGGATGACGACGCGCATCCCACGGCCACGGGCTTGACCGTCTCCGGCCCCGACGGCTTCGGACTGTTGCACGCCCTCACGCGCGTCATTTCCGATGCCGGCTGCAGCATCGAGATCGCGCACGTGGAGACGCGAGGGGGCCGGATCCGGGACACCTTCTACCTCACCTCGGAGGGGCGGAAGCTCGCGCCGGAGGGCCGTCGCACCCTGGAGCAGGCGCTGGCCGGCCTGGCCGGCGCGGAAGCGCCGTCCGGCCCCTTGACCTCCTCGCGCGGGCACGAATAGTCTCGCCCCGTGCGCTACCAGGACAAGGTCGTCATCGTCACCGGGGGAACGAAGGGCATCGGCGAAGGCTGCGTGCGCGCGTTCGTGGAGGCCGGCGCCAAGGTCGTCTTCTGCGCGCGGGACGAGGCCGCGGGCCAGAAGCTCGCGCGCGGCATCACGGCCGGCGGGCCGGGCGAGGCCGTCTTCATCCGATGCGACGTCTCGCGGCCGGAGCAGGTCGAGCGCCTGGTGGACGCCACCGTGGAGCGCTACGGCCGGCTGGATTGCCTGGTCAACAACGCGGGTTGGCACCCGCCACACAAGCCGATCGATGCGTTCGCGCCCGCCGAGTTCCGCGAGCTGTTCGAGCTGAACGTGA
>DASTLK010000320.1:0-8607 GCA_035715025.1 Vicinamibacteria bacterium | reverse complement strand
GCGGCCGGAGCGCCCTTCCGGCGGCGGGCTCTGCTCGAGGGCGTCCATCTCGGCGAGGGCGGCGCGGTGGGCGGGATCGATCTCCAGGGCGCGGCGGAACATGGACGCCGCGCGCGTGGCCAGGCCGCGGCGCCGATAGAGGGTGCCCAGGAGGTAGTGTGCCTCCACGTGGTCCGGCTCGTCGTGCACGGCCGCCTGCAGCTCCTTCTCCGCTGCCTTCTCACGATCCGGAAGCTGGAGCAGGGCGCGTCCGAGCAGGACGCGCGCGCGCGTTCGCATCCGGCCCTCGCCTCCCGTGGCCGCCGCCTCGAACAGGGCCGCCGCCTCCCAGGCCTTGCTCTCGGCAAGGAGTTGCCGGCCCTGGGCGAGCATCCCCTCGAACCCGAACGCGTCGCCCGGGCGCGCGGATCGCCCCGCAGCCGGCACGGGCGCCGCCTCCGCGCGGGGCGCGGGCGCGGTCAAGGCGCGGTAGGCGTCGTTGACGCGGAAGAACACGGATTCGACCTTCTGCCTGAGGTCGGTCAGGCCCGGTTCGTGGAACACGTCGGGGTGGTAGCGCTTGGCGAGACGGAAGTAGGCCGCCTTGAGGTCGGCCGCGGACGCGCCGGGCGCGACGCCGAGGACCTCGTGATCGGAGCGCCGGCCGAGCCCCTCGTAGAGAGCCAGGATCTCCTGCCGAAGCTGCGCGGGCAGCGGGGCATCCGGCGGAGGGATCGGGCCGGCGGCGTATTCGAGGATGCCCGTGCAAAGCAGCGCGCAGAGGCTGCGCTCGGCCGTCGCCGCCGGGAGGGCCGCGCGGCTGAGGACCTCGCGCGCGGGCCGGATCCCGTTGACGCGGGCGAGCACGGCCCCCTCCTCCGCGCCGAGGTCCATCCGCTGGTAGAGGACGAGCGGATCGTCGCTGCCGAGCAGGACGCGGTCGAGGTTTCCGAGCGCGAAGCGCACGTCGTCCTCGCTGCGCACGGCGCGCACGGCGGCGAGAACGGCCTCGCCCGTGGAGATGGCGAGGGGCCAGTCGTCGTCGAGGAAAGCCTCCGGGTCCTGCTCCTGGAAGGTGTAGGTCCCCTCGCGCATCGAGAACACACTGGTCAGGATGGACCGTACGTGGAGGGCCAGCGCTTCCTCGAGCCCGTTCTCGTCGAGGACGCCCATCTCCACGAGCACCGCCCCCATGCGCTTGCGATCGCGAACCACCACCGCGGCCGCGCGCTCGAGGACGGCGGCCTCCAGCTTCCCGCTGGCCAGCAGCACCTCGCCCAGGCGGAGATCCTTCACGGACGCCTCGCCGTACACGATATGGCCGCTCATGAAGCGGACGGAGCGGCGCTCGTCGCCGCGGATGAAGCGCAGCATCCCCGTGCGCCGGCCCCGATAGATCGACCTCAGGACGTCCGGAACGATCCCCGGCTCGATGCGACCCTTCATGGCGCGGGCTCAGCGCCGGAAGAGGGCGAGGATCGCCGTCAGCAGGAGGCTGAGCAGCAGCGAGGTGACGAGGGGCAAATAGAAGGTGAAGCTTCCCCGCCGATAGACGATGTCGCCGGGCAGCCGGCCCAGGCCCGGGATCCGTGCCCCGAACATGAGGAGCAGGCCGACGACGACGAAGACGCCCCCGACGACGAGCAACGTGCGGCCGATCTCCGCCATGAGCCCATCCTAACGCCGCGGGTCGGCGGCGGTGGAGGCGCGGCGCAAGCGGTCGACGAGGGCCAGCTTGTCCGGGAAGGCGATCTTGGTGATGGTGATGCCGCAGCCCGTGGGCAGCCTGGGACTTGCGGACTCCTGCCCGTTCACCCAGGCCACGCGGCCCACGGCGGGGGCGCGCCACCCATCCGCGAACACGAGATCGAAAGCCACGGAATGGCCCAGGGGCAGGGGAGGCTCGCAGGCGACGAAGAAGCCCCCGACGCTCAGGTTGGTGACGGCGAGCGAGGCGCCGGCCACGTCGCAGCGGACATCCTCGATCGAGATACGGTCGGTGCTGCGCATCGGGGCCGATTGTAGGCGGACCGGGTGCCGGATGACGTCCACGCGGCGTCCTCGGGGCAAGGCAGTGCGGCCGGTCACGCGCGTGACGTGTGGACGGTCACTTCGCGCGGCGGAACGGGTGCTCGAAGCTCAAGTACAAGAAGACGCCGGTGTCGCCTTTGCTGGGCCCGATCCCGATGGGCACGGCCAGGCCGGGAACGATCTGGAGTCCGCTCGCGAAGTTGTACGCCCAGCGGACGCCGGGGCTCAGGTACAGCGTGTCGCGGCGTGCGGTGCGGCCGGGCCCGACCACGTCCTGTACGCGCGTCCAGGCCAGCTCCGCGAGCGCGTTGAACGTGGGACGGACCAGCCAGATCACGCTTTGCCCGGCGTTGAAGCCGAGCGACCGCGCGCGGTCGCCCGCATCGTCCCGCGCGCGCGGGATCCAGGTGGCGCCGAGGTTCTCGTGGGCGACCGCCGCCTTGCCCAGCGCGATGCTCACGGCGCCGTTCGTCTGCAGGCCGACGCCGCCTGCGCCCAGGCCCTTGGACGAGGACCCGGTGGGGACGAGCAGGCTCAGGCGAGGCGCGCACGCGATCCCGTTCTTGTCGCGCACCTGGTAGCGATAGTTGATCGCGACGTCGCCGAGGCCGTGCGCCCCTGCCACGCCCTGCAGAGGCACGGTCACACTGAGCTGGTGCCTGGGGCCAGGCACCGGCCATTCCTGGGTGAAGGTGTAGATCCAGTCCGAGGGACCGAAGCGGGTCAGGGCGCTGATGTGCTGGACGACGCCGAACTCCTGGTTGTAGGCCTCTTCGAGCAGGAAGCTGTTGTCCGAGATGCCCGGGGCCGGGGCCGGGGCCGGCGCCGCCGCCTGCGCGCGCGCGACCGCGGGCGCGGCCAGCATCGCGAGTCCAAGCGCCACAGCGAGGCGGAGGGCACGTGATCGCCCGAGCCCGGTCATCCGCCAGATGATCGCATTCCGGCCGTACCATGTCGCGTGACCGAAGAAGGGCGCTTCGTGGTGGTCCGCACGGAAGAGAGGATGGCGGACGAGCTGGCGGCCATCCAGGAGGCGTGCTTCCCCACCCTCAGCGCGAGCGAGCGCATGCGCGCCGAGCACTATCGCGCGCACGTCCGCGTGTTCCCGGAAGGACAGCACGCGGTGGTCGAGACGGCGACGGGCCGGGTGGTCGCGGCCTCCACCGACTTCCGGACCACGATCGACTTTCACCACTACCAGCATCGCTACCTCGACGCCGTCGCCGGCAACTGGCTGTCCAACCACCAGCCCGCGGGCGACTGGCTCTATGGCGCGGACGTCGGCGTCCATCCCGAGTTCCGCCGCCGCGGCCTGGCCACCCTCCTTTACGGCGAGCGCCAGGCCCTCTGCCGCCGCCTGGGCCTTCGCGGCCACGTCGAGGGCGCCATGCCGAAGGGCTATCACTTCTTTCGCGACACGATGCCGATCGAGGCCTACGTCGCACGCGTGGTGCGCGGGGAGATCGACGATCCCACCCTGACCGTGCAGCTCCGCCGCGGATACCACGTGTACGGGATGATCCCGGACTACCTCGAGGATCCCTCTTGCGCCAACTACGGCGTGTTCGTCGTCTGGCGCAACTCCGACCGCCGCTGACCGCCGCCTCCCTGCGCCCGCTGATATCCTGTCTTCGAGGGGTGACGCATGAGTGACCGACCATCCTGGCCCCGCCAGGCCTTCGTCGCCGGCGAGTGGCGCAGCGCCGCGCGCACGTTCCCCGTGCGCAATCCCGCCACCGGCGAGACGCTGGCCGAGATCGCGGACTGCGGCGCGGACGAGGGGCGGCGCGCGCTGGAATCCGCGGTGGAGGCGTTCCCCGCCTGGAAGGCGACGCCGGGCGCGGAGCGCTCGCGCATCCTGCGACGCTGGTGCGACCTCATGACCGCGCAGGCGGAGGACATCGCGCGCTCCATGACCCTGGAGATGGGCAAGCCCATCGTCGAATCGCGCTACGAGGCGAAGTACGCCGCGTCCTTCGTGGACTATTACGCGGAGGCGGCGCGGCGCATCGGCGGCGAGCTGTTGCCCGCCCCCTTCCCGCACAAGCGTTTCCTCGTGCGCCACGAGCCCGTCGGCCCCGCCTACGGCATCACGCCCTGGAACTTCCCGGCCGCGATGGTGACGCGCAAGGCCGCCCCCGCCCTGGCCGCGGGCTGCCCATTCATCCTCAAGCCGGCCGAGCAATCGCCTCTGACCGCGCTCCTCCTGGCCCAGCTCTGGGAGCAGGCGGGCGGGCCCAAGGGCGTCTTCCAGGTCCTGCCCGCGCTCGATCCGGTGCCGATGTCGCAGGTCCTCATCTCCGACCCGCGCATCCGCAAGCTGACCTTCACCGGCTCCACGGACGTCGGCCGGCTGCTCTATGCGCAGGCGGCGCAGACTCTCAAGCGCGTCTCGCTCGAGCTGGGGGGCAACGCGCCGTTCCTCGTTTTCGAGGACGCGGACATGGAGAAGGCGGCCAAGGAGGTCGCGGCGTCGAAGTTCCGGAACGCCGGGCAGACCTGCATCTGCACGAACCGCGTCCTCGTCCAGGAGTCCATCCAGCCGCGGTTCACGGAGGCGTTCTCGGACCTCACGGCGTCGCTGAAGGTCGGCGACCCGATGCTCGAGGACACGCAGATCGGCCCGCTGGTGGACCAGCAAGGCTTCGCGAAGGTCCGGGCGGCGGTCGCGGACGCGGTGGCCAAGGGCGCGCGCGTCGCCGTGGGCGGCGAGCCGCGGGGCGGGCTCTTCTTCGCGCCGACCGTCCTCACTGGCGTGCGGCGCGGCATGAAGGTGCTCGACGAGGAGACCTTCGGGCCCGTGGCCCCCGTCGCTCCCTTCCGCGACGAAGCGGAAGCGGTCGCGATGGCCAACGCCACCGGGTATGGCCTGGCCGGCTATCTCTGGACGCGCGACCTCGGCCGTGCCTTCCGCGTCGCGGAGGCACTCGAGTACGGGCTGGTCGGCGTCAACGACGGCGTCCCTTCGGCCATGGCCCCGCACGCGCCGTTCGGCGGGATGAAGGACTCGGGCGTGGGGCGGGAAGGCGGGCCCTGGGGACTGGACGAGTACCTGGAGGTGAAGCTGATCTCGATGGCGATCGTCTAGGGCGCGACCTCAGTAACCGTCTCGCGGCCGGTGTCTCCCGAGGGCGAATGAGTGTACTCAGATCGCGTACGATCGTCAGCGTCGGCGGGACGGCCGGCCTCACCTCTACGGTCTCGATTGTTCCGCCTTCTTCCCCGACCCTCGCTTGATCGTCTGACTGAACTCGAGCATCTGGGACATGCTCATGGTGTCGCCGTCCAGCGTGAGGGCGATGACGGCCCGGTCCGGCTTGCCATTTTCGAATCGCGTGAGGGTCAGCACGAGCACGTCACCGTCCTTCAGGATCCCCGTCGCGTTGATTGCAGGGAAGCGGCCGGACTGAACGCTGGCCTTGACCACGCCGCTGTCGTCCCAGACCCGCACCGTCTCGTGCGCGCCCTCGGGGTTCGTCATCGTGAGCGGCCACGTTCCCATGAAGGTGGTCACCGAGGAGGGAGTGAGCGCGGGAGCCTGCTCGCTCGCGGCCGGTCCGCACAGGCACAGCAAGGTCACCATCGCAAGCCAGGGTCGCACAGTCATCTTCAGGCTCCTCGGTTCATCCATCGGCCATCGGCAAGGACGACCGACGTGTCGATCTGTCTGGCCGGGATCGACCAGTACGTCCGGAGCAGGCGATCCTTCTCGCCGTCCGGGACGACGGTGAACCCGTTCCGCTCGTAGAACTCGATGGCCCACGACGCGGCCGCCCAGGTGCCAATCAGGATGGGCTTGTCCGCGAGGCCTCCCACGTGGCGCAGCAGCCTCGTCCCCACGCCCTTGCCCTGCGTGGCCGGCGCGACATACGCGTGGCGGACCAGAGCGACGTCTCCCTTGTCCTGGATGCCCATCACCCCCAGCAGGCCTCCCTCCTCCTCCGCCACCCAGAACGCCACGCCGTCGGAGATCTCCTTCTCCAATTCCTCCTTCGGCATGTAGGGCTCGTGCCACCGGTCGGCCGGGATCACTCCTCGATAGGCCTGCGCGGCGTCGTTGACGACGCCCAGGATCGCCGGCACATCCGCTTCCACGCTGCGCCGAATCTGCACGACGTCACCACGCCCGGCAGGCGTTCTCCCGCACCATCGGCTGGCCCGCCTTGCAGGAGAAGGCCTTCTGGAACTCGTCCATGTTGGTGATGGTGCCGATGACGCGGAACTGACCCGGCGAGTGCGGATCGGTCTGGGCGAGCTGCCGGGCCTGCGCCTCGGTGACGTTCTGGCACCACACGTTGGCGAAGCCGAGGAAGAATCGCTGCTCCGGCGTGAAGCCGTCGATGGACGTGCGCTGCTTGCCCTCTAGCGACTTCTGCAGCGCGCGGAAGGCCACGCGGGCGCCGCCGTTGTCGGCGGTGTTCTCGCCCAGGGTGAGGCGGCCGTTCAGGTGGACGTCCCCGTTGGCGGGATCCGTGACCGACACGAACCCGTCGTACTCCTTGGCGATGCAGTCCGTGCGCTCCTTGAAGGCGGCGAGGTCGTCCGCCGTCCACCAGTTCTCGAAGTTGCCCTCGGCGTCGAACTTGCTGCCCTGGTCGTCGAAGCCGTGCGTGTACTCGTGCCCGATCACCACGCCGATGCCGCCGAAGTTGACGGCGTCGTCGATGGTGCGATCGAAGAAGGGCGGCTGGAGGATCCCGGCCGGGAAGACGATCTCGTTGTTGGCCGAGTTGTAGTAGGCGTTGACGGTCGGCGGCGTCATGCCCCAGAGGGTGCGGTCGGTGGGCTTGTCGATGCGCCCAAACACGCGCTTCGTCTCGAACACGCGCGCGCGGCGTGAGTTGCCGAAGTAGTCGTCGCGACGGATGGCGACGGAGCCGTAGTCCTTCCACGTGTCGGGATAGCCGACCTTGCCCTTGTTGAAGGCCTGGAGCTTGGCCAGCGCCTTCTCCTTGGTCGCGGGCGTCATCCAGGTCAGGCCCTGGATGTCCTCGCGCAAGGCGGCGGTGAGGGCCTCGATCATCTTGTTCATGCGCGCCTTGCCGTCGGCGCCGAAGGTCCTCTCGACGTAGATCTTCCCGAGGGCGTCGCCGAGGTCGCGGTCGGTGGCCTGCACGCAGCGCTTCCAGCGCGGCTCGATTTCCTTCGCGCCGCTGAGGTACTGCCGGTTGAAGCGGAAGTCCTCCTCGACAAGCGCCTTGCTGAGGTAAGGCGCGGCCGCGTCGGCCACGTGCCACCGCAGGTACGTCTTCCAGTCCGCGATCGGCGTGCTCTGCACGACCGCGTTGCCGTCCTGGAAGAACGGCTTGCTGGTCACGTTCAGGCGCGTGAAGCGCGGCGCGCCGGTGGCGGTGAGGTAGTCGTCCCAGTCGAAGGCGGGAGCGAGCTGCTTGAGGTCGGCGAGGCTCATGGCGTTGTCGCGGTTCTTGGGATCGCGCATGGCCACGCGGTCGAGGTGCACCTTGGCCAGACCGGTCTCGATGCGGAGCACCGTCTCCGCGTCGGCCTTCGCCTTGTCCGCGCCCTCACCCAGGAGCTGCAGCATGCGCGTGACGTGCTCGACGTAGCGATCGCGCTTCTCCTTCGCCTTGGCGTCGTCCTTCAGGTAGTCGTCGCGATCCGGAAGGCCCAGGCCGCCCTGGCCGAAGCTGGCGACGGTCTGCTTGGAGTCGTGCAGGGCGGGCGCGGCGCCGAAGCGGAACAGCGTGGGAAGCGCGGCCGCCTCGTTCTCGCCGAGCCGCCGGAAGAGGTCTTCCTTGGAGGCGATCGCGTCCACGCCTTTGAGGATCGGATCGATCGGCCGCGTCCCCTGCTTCTCGATGGCCGGCTCGTCCATGCAGGCCGCGTAGTAATCCCCCACCTGGGCCTCGATCGCAGAGCGGCCGGGCCGCGGGTCCTTCACCTGCTCGAGGATGTCGTGAAGGACGTTCCGATTGCGCTCGGCCAGCTCGTTGAAGCGGCCCCAGCGCGCCTGGTCGGGCGGGATGGGATTGGCCTTGCGCCAGCCGCCGCAGGCGAACTGGTAGAAGTCGACGCAGGGATCCACGGACTTGTCGAGGGCGCCGATGTCGAACCCGCCTTCCGACTTCGTCGGCGACGGCGGGTCGGCCGCGGTGGCCGGCGCCTTGGTGTCTCCGGCGTATCCGGCCATGGCACACGAGGCGAATACCAGGGTCGCGAGCAGCTTTCTCATCGGCGGGATCTCCAGAGTGAGGACGGACGTTTGTCTCGATGGATGTTTTAGACCGAGAGACGCTCGCGCGCCAGGGGCAAGGCGCCGATTTCAGACGTCACCGAAACGCGTCGGCGTGATCAGCGGCCCACTGGCCAAAGGTGCGCGCCGGAGATCCGACGATGTCCATCACATTGGACGTCACGAACGCGGGGCGTCCGAGGGTCGCGCGCCATGCGTTGAGCAGCATGTCCACGACCGGGGCGGGCCAGCGACCCGCCGTCTCTTGCCGGAACTCTTCGGGCGACAGCTCGTGGAACCGGATCCGTCGCCCAATGGCGGCTCCGATGGCGCTCACCTGGGCGGCTTGACTCAGCGACTCGGGGCCGGTGAGGACGTAGTCCCCTCCCGCGTGCCCGTCCTCG
>DASTLK010000319.1:0-2907 GCA_035715025.1 Vicinamibacteria bacterium | reverse complement strand
CTCGAGCGTGACCTGGTCCGCGATGATGTTGAACCGGTTCCCGCCGTGGATGGAGCCGATGGTGAGGACCTTGGGGTTCTGCGCGTCGATCTGCCGCGAGACGACGAGCTGCAGGGCCTGGACCACCTCCGCGGCCACCGGCACCGGATCGAGGCCGGTGTGCGGGTAGGCCCCATGCGTCTTCTTGCCCTGGATCTCGACCACGAAATGGTCGGACGAGGCGTAGATGGGGCCGATCGACCAGCCGACTTCGCCCATCTCGAGGGCCGGGTCCATGTGGAGGCCATAGACGGCCTGGACCTTGGGCTGATCGAGCGCGCCTTCCTTGATCATCAAGGGAGCGCCCCCCTCTTCGCCCTCCGGTGGGCCCTCCTCCGCGGGCTGGAACAGGAAGACGACGGTGCCGGGCAGGCGGTCTTTCAGCTTCGAGAGCACCTCGGCCGTCCCGAGCAGGATCGTGGTGTGGGCGTCGTGGCCGCAGGCGTGCTTCACGCCGGGGGTCTCGCTCTTGTACGGCACGTCGTTGCGCTCCTGGATGGGCAGGGCATCGAGGTCGGCGCGCACGGCCACCACCCCGCCCGGGCGGCCGCCCTTCAAGATCCCGACGACGCCCGTCTTGGCCACGGGATGACGGACCTCGATCCCGAGGGCGCGCAGGCGGTCGGCCACGAGCTTGCCCGTGCGCACCTCGCGATTGCCGAGCTCGGGGTGGCGGTGGATGTCCCGCCGGGTCTCCACGAGCGCGGGGGCCAGCGCGTCGGCGGCGGCGCGGATCTCCGCGTCGGGAGTAGGAGCGGTCAGGGAGGCGGCAAGAGCGACGAGAAGAGAGAGAGCCATGACGTCAGGATCGTATCAGGAGCGCGCGCCCCTAGCGCGGCGCCGTGATGGCGGTGTCGGCCGACTCGGTCTCGGCCTTCATGGACTTCCGGAACTCCTCGTAGTCCTTCAGCGCCGCCCGCGCGAGCTCCGTCTGGCCCGTGGCCTGATAGGCGCGGCCGAGCTGAAGGTGCAGGCTCCCGTCGGCGTCGCTTTCCAGCGACTGCTTGAAGTGCGGGATCGCGTCCGCGGGTCGGCCCACGAGGGCGTAGGCGCGTCCCAGCGCGCCCTGGGTATGTGGAGCGCGTGGGTCGGCGCGTACGGCTTTCTCGAGGAACGGAATGGCGCGGGCCGGCTGCTCGCGAGCGACCAGCACGTCACCGAGCAGGAAGTTCGGCTCCGGGGCATCCGGGTCCGCCCGCACCGCCTGCTCGAACACGCGCTGCGCCTCGGCCAGATCGTGGTTGAGGCGCAGGGTGACCCCCAGCTCCGTCAAGAGACGGGGATCGCCCGGGGCCAGGGTGAGGGCCTTCCGCCACTGCTCCGCGGACTCGGCGTAGCGCCGCTGGTGGCGGCTCGTCTCCGCCCGCCATTCGTAGGAGTGCACGGACGGAGGCAACGACGTGAGGCGGCCGAAGGCCTCCGCGGCCAGCTCGTTGTAGGCGCGGACGCGCCAATACGTCGCGTCGAGGCTTTTCGACTGCGCCGCGGGGGCGAGGACATCGCGGTACCTCCCCGCCGCGAAGGCGCAGGCCAGGGGCTCGCGATTGCAGTCCGGAGCGCCCAGGCGGCGCTCCTTTTCCTGCTCGACCGCGGCCCAGTCGGGGTGGCCGGTCTCCTTGTAGATGCGAGCGAGCGCGGCGTGCAAGCCGCGCATGGTGGGAGCGCGCTCGGCCGCCTGGCGGTAGAGCTGGAAGGCGGCGACGCGCTGCCCCTCGTCCAGCCGTGCTTCCGCGACGAGGGCGAGCGTGGGCGGAGACTCCGGGTCCTGCTCGAGGAGGTCGTGGAACGATCGCCCCGCCAGCTCCTCGTAGGTCCGCCCCAGGTTGAACCAGGCCGCAGGATCGGCGGGCGCGAGCTGCGTGAGACGGCGCAGGTGCGGCTCGGCCTGCGCCTGGCGCTCCAGGCCCAACAAGGCCTCCGCGAGCATCGACCGCGCTTCGACGTTGTCGGGCTGCAGGCGGACCGCCTTCTGCAGCGGGGCGACGGCGGCTTCGCCCCGGCCCAGGCGGAGGTCGGCCGCGCCCAGGAAGAGGTTCGCGGGGAGCGAGCCGGGGTCGAGACGCAGCGCGGCCTCGAGCTGCGGGACCGCCTCCTGGTCCCGGCCCGAGAGATGGAGGGCCATCCCCAGGTTCACGAGGAGGCCGGCGTTGCCGGGTATCGCCCGGACCAGCTCGCGATACATGGCCGCCGCCTCCGCATAGCGGCCGGCGGCCATCAGCTCCTTGGCCGCGCGCGACCGCTCGCCGAGGGCGGGATCGGCGGGGTGCGCCGCCGCTTGACCGGAGACCAGGATGAGGACGAGGACGGACGCGGCGAGCATCGCTCGTCGATCGTACCGCACGGTGCGAGGGGTGCTCCAACGAAGGCGCCGACGGCGATAGACTCAGCACGTTCACACAGAGGGAGGCCAGGCCATGAAGAGGCGCGAGTTCGTCCAGGCGTCCGCGGCGGCGGCCGCGGGAATGGTGTTCGTCAAGGCGGGGTCGGTCTTCGGCGCCCCCGCGAACGACGCGATTGCGCTGGGCATCATCGGGTGCGGTGGCCGCGGCAACGCCGTGGGCAAGGACCTGATGAACGCGGGCGCGCGCATCGTCGCCCTGCACGACCTCTTCGACGACCGGCTGGCCGAGACGAAGGACCGGTTCGACAAGCTGGCCGCGGAGAAGGGACTGCCCGCCATCGAGTCCTCGATGCTGTTCAAGGGCCCGGACGCGTACCACAAGCTCTTGGCCGCGCCCGTGGACGCCGTCCTCATCACGAGCCCGCCCTACTGGCACCCCGATCACTTCGAGGCCGCGGTCGCCGCGGGCAAGCACGTCTATCTGGAGAAGCCGGTGGCCACGGACGTGCACGGCGCGGAGCGGATCG
>DASTLK010000318.1:0-2299 GCA_035715025.1 Vicinamibacteria bacterium | reverse complement strand
CCGGCTCTCCGCCGCGCCTCTACAAGTCCTTTCGGGAAGAGATCGAGGCCGCGGCGAAGAAGCCGTAAGAGTTCTACCCGCCCCGGGCGGCCGTCAGTTCACCGCGCTGAGATAGTTCACGCGGCCGTACTTCCAGTAGGTGCCCGTCCCGGCGATGGGATCGGCCGTTGATTCGATCTTGGCGCGCACGCACGTATTCGTGGTGCATTCTCCGCGCGCCCACACCAGGGCGGCCAGCCCGGCCACGTGCGGCGTCGCCATGGACGTGCCCGACAGCGCGTCGTACCCCTCGAGGTATCCGTACCCGTAGCACAGGAAGCACCAGTCGAATTGGTCCTGCATCGTGGACAGGATGTTGACGCCGGGCGCGGCCACGTCCACCCAGCTCGCGCCGTAGTTCGAGAAGTCCGCCTTGGCGTCGTTCTCGTCGGTGGCGGCCACGGCGATGCAGTTGGTGTAGGCCGCCGGATAGATGCGCGCGCCCGTGCCGTCGTTCCCCGCCGCGCAGGCCAGCACCGCCCCCTTGTTCCAGGCGTAATTCACCGCGCGCTCGAGCGTCTTGAACGGTGACGACGTGCCGAGGCTCAGGTTGATGACGTTGGCCCCGTTGTCCGCGGACCAGCGGATGCCGGAAGCCACCGCGGAGAGGGAGCCCGATCCCGAGTAATCCAGCACCTTCACGCCCATGAGCTGGACCTGCCAGTTCGCGCCCGCCACGCCGGTGGCGTTGTTCGAGCAGGCGCCGATGGTGCCCGAGACGTGCGTGCCGTGGCCGTTGTCGTCGTTGCCGGTCTCGCCGGAGACGAAGCTGTGGACGATGGGCGTCTGGCAGGACACGATGTCCTCGTGCCCCGTGTAGTCCGGGAAGAGATTCGCCGGGTCGCCGACGTCGAGGCCCGTGTCCACGACGGCCACGCGCACGGACGGGCTGCCGACCGTGATGTCCCAGGCCGCGTAGGCGTTCACCTTGTTCCAGGCCCATTGGGTGACGCACTCCCCGCTCGAGGTGGAATAGCAGGTCGTGTCGTCATAGGGATCGTCCGGGTTGGGGAAGCTGTGCAGGTATCCGTTGGGCTCGGCGAACTCGACTTGAGGGTTCCGGGACAGGGCGGCCACGGTGCGCGCCACCGCTCCCGGCTTCACCTTCAAGACGTGCACGCCCAGACCTTCGAGCACGCCGTGGACCTGGGCGCCGACCCCGCGCGCGACGTTCTGAACGTTTGCCCCGGGCTTGACGCTCACCAGGACCTCGTCCGGCACCTCTGTGCCCGTCGCCGGTCTCGCGGGCGGGGCCGCTTGCGACGGCGGCGCGACGAGCAGGGCAGCGAGGGAAACCCCGAGAAGGCAGGCCAATCGCTTCACGTGCAACCTCCACGAACCATCGATACCGATAAGCGGTAGACCGTCTCTCCGGTGGCCGGCCGCGGGCCGGCACACGGCGACGTTCAATTCCTGGATGCTCTCGTCTGCACTCTACGAGCGCGAGGGCGCGAGCGTTGATGATTCGCATCACGCCACCCGCTCCACTGGCGTGACGCGGCTCACCCTCCGCCGATTGAGATACGATCGCTACTCACATGCCGCCGGTTCTCGACGCGCGGAACCTGCGCAAGTCCTTCGGGTCGCTCACCGCCGTCTCCGACGTCTCGTTCACGGTCGGCGCCGGCGAGCTGGTCGGACTCCTCGGCCCCAACGGGGCGGGCAAGAGCACGACGGTGGGGATGATCGCGGGGATCGTGGCCCCCGATGCGGGTGAGGTCCGCATCAACGGCCAGGCCCTGCGCGGCGACACCGACCCGGCCAAAGCCTCCATCGGCCTCGTGCCCCAGGACCTCGCGCTCTTCGACGAGCTGCCCGCGCGCGAGAACTTGCGGTTCTTCGGGGCCCTCTACGGCCTGGCCGGAGCGGCCCTGGAGGCGACCATCGCCTCCGGCCTCGCGTTCGTCGGCCTCGCCGAGCGCGCCCGCGACAGGGTCAAGACGTTCAGCGGCGGGATGAAGCGGCGCCTGAACCTGGCCGCGGGCCTGTTGCACGACCCGCAGCTCATCCTGCTCGACGAGCCGACGGTGGGCATCGACCCGCAGAGCCGCAACGCGATCTTCGATAACCTCGAGGCCTTGCGGGCGCGGGGCAAGTCGCTCGTGTACACGACGCACTACATGGAAGAGGCGGAGCGGCTGTGCGACCGCATCGTGATCGTGGACCACGGCCGCGTGATCGCGAACGACACCGTGCGCGGCCTCTACGGGCTCCTCCCGGCGTCGCGGCGGCTGAGCGTCGAGCTGCGCGGAGAGGCGGG
>DASTLK010000317.1:0-2012 GCA_035715025.1 Vicinamibacteria bacterium | reverse complement strand
GGTACGTCTCCGGGAACGTGGTCACCTCGCCCGCCGTCATCTCCAGCATCTTGAGGGCGCTCTCGCGCGCGGAGCCGTAGCGGCAACCGCTGCCGAGGTACACGGCCGAACGATACTCCGCGCGAGCCAGGCGCGCGAGCGAATCCGCGTAGCGCAGGAGGAGCTCCGCCCCCAGGCGAGCGAGGGTGGCGCCGCGCGCGCGATAGCCGGCCGCGTCCCCGGTCAGGCCCAGGATCTGCCCGGCCAGGACCATGTTCGTGAAGCTGCTGGTCATGACCAGGCTGCGGTCGCAGGTCTTGTCGTTGAGGACGACGGTGGTGACGCGCGGATCGTCGTTGTAGCTCGTGGCCAGCCGGCCGGCACGGTTGCACGTGATCACGAGGTGTCGAACGTCCGAGTCACGCAGCGAGTCGAGGACGCCGCAGCTCTCCGGGCTGTTGCCGGAGCGGGCGAGCGAGACGAGAAGGCACGGGCCCGCGGGCGGCAGCCATCCGCTGGGGTGGGTCAGGACTTCGCCCGCCGCCACCGCGTGCACGGGCACGCGCAGCTTGGCCTGGAGCGCCGGCGACAGGCACTCCCCCGCGTAGAGCGAGCTGCCCGACCCCGTGAACACGATCGTGCCGGGCTGGCCCTTTCCGGTCACGTGCGCGAGGGCGGCCGCGATCGCGGGCAGCCGCGCGGGCACGCCCTCCGCGGTTTCCAGCCACGTCAGGGGCTGCTGGCTGATTTCGCGAAGCGTGTGACGATAGCCGGCGCGGTCCTGCTCCTCGGGTCGGGCGCCCAGGAGGCGGGCCACCTCCACGGAGCGGCCACCGAGGAAGGCAAGCCAATCGTCGACGGATCCGCGCAGTCGGGAATCGACTTCGGCGGCCTGGGTCACGGAGTGGGGCCCCGGAAGCGCCATGCGGAGGTATCGGGCGGGTTTGACATCGAAGGGACGATCCCTATAAAAAGAAAGCGTCTGAAGGTTATCGAAATGAAACGAAAGAGTCAATCCATTTTGCGGGCCGTGGCGAAGGCCCCTTCGACGGCCGCGGGGCCCTCGCTGGCCACCCTTTCCGTCTCGCATGGCAAGCGGGTTCGGCTGTGGAGGATGCTGTACGGCCACGGGCCGCGCAACGGCACCCTGGCCGTCTTGCCCCTCGATCAGGGACTTGAACACGGGCCGGCCGACTTCTTTCCGAACGCCGCCGCCGTGGATACCGACTTCCAGTTCCGCCTCGCGGTGGAAGGCGACTACTCCGCGATCGCGCTCGGGATCGGCCTGGCCGACAAGTACATGAAGGAGTACGCGGGCCGGATCCCCCTCATCCTGAAGCTCAACGGCAAGACCAACATCGCCGACGACGGCGACGCCGTCTCGTCCCTCAGCGCGAGCGTCGAGGACGCGGTGCGGCTGGGCGCCGATGCCGTCGGCTTCACGCTGTACGTGGGGTCGCCGCGCGAAGACGTGGGGATCCGCGATTTCCAGAAGGTCCGCCAGGATTGCGAGCGGCTGGGCATGCCGGTCGTGATGTGGGCCTATCCGCGCGGCCGGGCCGTCAACGCCCGCGGCGGCAAGGGGACGCTCTACGCACAGGACTACGCGGCGCGCGTGGCGGAGGAGCTGGGCGCGGACCTCGTCAAGCTGCACGAGCCCGAGGAGGACAACGAGCGCTGTCCCGAGCCGTATCGTTCACTGAAGGAGGCGCCCCCGGACCGGCTGCGGCGCGTCGTGCGCTCCGCCGGCCGGGTGATGGTCCTCTTCTCGGGCGGCGTGAAGCAGGACAACGACGCGGCCGTGCTGCGCAAGGTCGCCCTGTACATGGACTCGGGCGCCACCGGCGTGATGTTCGGACGCAACATGTGGCTGCGCCCGTTCGATCAGGCCGTCGCCCTCACGCGCCAGGTCCACCGTATCCTCAACCGGCATCCGCGCTAACCTGGTCTCTCGGAGGTCCTCATGAAAACAGGCCGCAGGCAATGGCTGGCCCGCGTGGCCGCGGGCGGCGCGGGCGCGCTCCTTCCCTTCG
>DASTLK010000316.1:0-5125 GCA_035715025.1 Vicinamibacteria bacterium | reverse complement strand
GGGCGTAGCATTCGTGCTCCCTGGAGGCTCCCAATGCGCCTGGTCACGCGGGGGGATCTGGACGGGCTCACCTGCGCCGTCCTCATCACCAGCTGCGAGGACATCGACGAGATCGTGCTCGTGCATCCGCAGGACATCACGGACAAGCGCCTGCACATCACGGACGACGACATCATCGCCAACCTGCCGTACCAGACGGGGGTCGGCAAGTGGTTCGACCACCACCTGCTCACCCAGAGCAACGAGCGGCCGCCGGAGGGTTTCGACGGCCGCTACGGCCTCGCCCCCAGCGCCGCGCGCATGGTCTACGAGTACTACGTCGGCCGCCGAGCCGACCTCCAGCGCTACGAGCGCCTGCTGGAGGAGACGGACCGTCTCGACTCCGCGCAGCTCACGATCGACGACGTGCTCCAGCCGAAGGACTACATCCTGCTCGGTTACACGCTCGATCCCCGCACGGGTCTCGGCGACTACCAGAGCTACTTCCGCAAGATGGTGGGCTGGCTCAAGACGTCCGGCATCGAGGAAGTGATGCGGCAGCCCGAGGTGACCGACCGCGTGGAGCGCATCCGCGCCCAGGATGCGGCGTTCCGCGAGCGCACCAAGGCCTGCTCGCGCCTGGACGGCAACGTCGTCTTCACCGACTTCCGCAACGAGAGCCCGCTGCCCGTGGGCAATCGCTTCCTCGTCTACACGCTCTTCCCGCCCGCGAGCATCTCGCTGCGCGTGCATTGGGGGCCCAGCCGTGAGCACGTGGCGGCCGCGGTCGGGCACTCCATCTTCAACCGGACGAGCCGCACGAACGTGGGCGAGCTGATGGCGCGCTACGGCGGCGGCGGTCACCGCGGCGCGGGGACCTGCCTGCTGGAGGCGCGCAACGCGGACGCCCAGATCGCGGAGATCATCGCCACCATGAAGAAGGACGGCTAGGGCGCGGGCTCTCCCGTAGACTAGGGTCGTGCCCTTGTCCTCCGGGGTCCTCCAGAGCTTGAGAGAGGCGGGCCGCGTGGCCTCCGCCGCGCGCGAGGCGGGGGCCCGGCTCATCGTCGCCGGAGCCGCCCTGCGCGACGTCTCCGAGCAGATCGAGCACGAGATCACGCGGCGCGGGGGGGGCCTCGCCTTCCCCGTGCAGAGCTCGCGCAACGAGATCGCCGCGCACTATTGCGCCTCGCCCGAGGACACGACGGTCTACGTCGAAGGCGACCTGGCCAAGCTCGACCTGGGCGTGCACGTCGACGGCTGGGTCGTCGACACCGCGCTCACCGTCAACGTGGGGGACCGTCCCGAGAACCGCCCGTTCGTGGAGGCGGCGCGGGCCGCGCTCGAGTCCGCGATCGCGGCCGCGGGCGCAGGCGTCGCCGTGCGCCGCGTGTCGGAGGCGATCGAGTCGACGCTGCGCCGCTACGGGATGCGGCCCATGAAGAACCTGTGCGGCCACGGCGTCGCGCGCTGGACGGTGCATTGCCCGCCGGCCATTCCGAACGTGGCCGACGGCGGCTCCGATCGGCTCGCCCTGGACGCGGTGGTGGCGGTCGAGCCGTTCGCGACGGACGGGCAGGGCGAGGTCGTCGAGCGCGGCGCCGCGGAGGTCTTCCGCCTCGATCCGCGTCGGGCCACGGGATCGATCGGGTCGTCCGAGGTCGTCGCGGCCATCCGACGCTTCAACGGACTGCCGTTCGCACGGCGCCAGCTCGCGGACCTGCCGCGTTCCGCGGTGGAAGAGACCTTGCGCGCCTTGCGCGCGGCCGGCCATCTCGGGGTCTATCCGCCGCTGGTGGAGGCGCACCAAAGCAAGGTCGCGCAGGCCGAGCACACGCTCTATCTCGGGCCCGAGGGGGTGGAGGTCTTGACCCGCTGAGGCTAGGGCTTGGGCTCCGGCTCGTCTTCGTCGAGGAGGTCGTACGGAAGAGGCTGGGGACCGGGCACGATCCCGGCGATGTCGGGGTCCTCGGGCACGCCCGCGCGATCGACCTTGACCTTGGTCTCCTTGAGCTGCACGCGCTTGGCCGCCTTCTCCCGGGCGCGCTCCTGGCGCGCGATCTCCTTCTGCCGCTTGGCGAAAGTGGCTCGCCCTCTGTTTGCCATGATTGGTTGCTCGCTTCCCGCAAGGCCCCTCGGCCTCGCCCTCGCCGAACAGCGGATTGTAGCATGCGGGCGACAGGTCTTTCCCCACGCGACCGGAGCGCGGGAGGCGTGCTAGAACCACGGGATGCGGAAACGCGAGGAGGATTCCGGCGGCTCGCGGACGCGCCTCGTCTATTCGACCGGCGGTGAGGCGGAGCGTCCGCGCGCGGCCGTCCCCGTGGCGCGTGCCAGCGGCGGCAAGGGCATCCGCCTCCGTCTCTCGACGCGGCCGGGCGGCCGCGTGGTGACGCTGGTCCTCGGGCTGGCCGGAAACGACGACGAGCTGGCCGCCCTGGCCACGGCCCTCAAATCCGAGTGCGGCACCGGAGGCACGGTGAAAGACGGCATCGTGGAGCTGCAGGGCGACCACCGGGCGGCCGCCCAGGCCGTCCTGGCCGCGCGCGGCCTGAAGTCCCGCATCTAGGAGGACGCCATGGAACCGTTCGAGCCTTTCCGCCAGGGCCTCTTGTCGGGCAAGACCACGATCATCACCGGCGGCGGCACGGGACTCGGGCGCTCGATGGCCCTGCGCATGGCCGGCCTCGGGGCGAAGGTCGGCATCGTCGGCCGCCGGGCGGCGCCGCTCGAAGAGACGGTGGCGGCGATACGCAAGGCGGGAGGACAGGGCGCGTTCGCCCCGGCCGACATTCGCGAGCCGGAGGCGGTCGCGCGCGCGGTCGACGCGCTGGAGTCGGAGCTCGGTCCTGCGAACCAGCTCATCAACAACGCGGCCGGCAACTTCCTGGCCGCGTCCGAGGACCTCTCGCCCAACGCGTTCAATTCGGTCGTGCAGATCGTGCTCTACGGCAGCTTCCACTGCACGCGCGAGCTGGGCCGCCGGCTCATCGAGCGCCAGCGGACGGGCGAGATCCTCTCCATCGTGACGAGCTACGCGCAGACGGGATCGGCCTTCGTGCTGCCCTCCGCCGTGGCCAAGGCCGGCGTGCTGGCCATGACGCGATCGCTGGCCGTCGAATGGGCGACCTACGGAATCCGTCTCAACGCGGTCGCGCCCGGGCCGTTCCCCACCGAGGGCGCTTTCAGCCGCCTGATGCCGGGCTCGGAGATGGAGAAGCAGGCACGCCGCCGGATTCCCTCGCGGCGGTTCGGCGAGCACTGGGAGCTCACCAACCTCGTCGCCTACCTGATGAGCGACGCGAGCCCGTACCAGACGGGCGACCTCGTGACCATCGACGGCGCGGAGGCGCTGTTCGCCGGCCAGCAGTTCGCGGGCTTCGCGCACCTCGACCGGGCGGCGGCGAAGGAGCTGATGGCGTCGCTCAAGCCCAAGCGTTGAGCGCGGACGGCGCGTCTCTCCCGACCAGTGACCCGGAGGCGCGACGGGCCACCCTCGCGCACGGCGTCGTCACCTACACGGACGAGGGTCCGGCCGACGCGCCCGCCCTGATCGCCCTCCACGGAATCCCGGGATCGGGCCGCGACTTCCGCTACCTGGCCCCGCAGCTCCTGCCCGCGTTGCGCGTCCTGCGCGTCGATCTCCCCGGCTTTGGAGGGAGCGCGCCCGTCACGGACGCCATCCGGACCCTGCGCGGCCGCGCGCGCGTGGTCCTCGCTCTCGCCGATGCGCTGCGCATCGAGCGCTTCGCCCTCCTGGGACACTCCATGGGCGGAGGGACGGCGCTGGTGCTGGCCGCGGATCATGCCGCGCGCGTGCGCTGCCTCGTCCTCGTCGCGAGCCTGGCCCTGCGCCTGCATCGCGGCCTGGGCGCGCCCCCGCGGACGTTCGCCTGGGTCGGCCACGGCCTGGGCGTGCCCGGACTGCGCCGGCTCCTCCTGCCCTGGGTCCGTCGCGAATACCGCCGGCGGCGCTTCCCGGGCGTGGACGAGAAGGACGCCGCGGAGTTCGCGCGCCTCCTGCACGCGCTCTCCGCCGTGGACTTCGAGCTCCTGCGGGCCGCGGTGCGGCGGCCGCTGCCCCCGGCCTTGATCGCGTACGCGCGCGACGATCACATGATCGAGACCGAGGTCGCGGAGGAGCTGGCGGCGGCGGTGCCCGGCGCACGCGTGGTCGCGTTCGACGAAGGCGGGCACAACATCCAGAAGACGCGGGCGGTGGAGCTGGGCGCGGCCATACGGGAGGTGTGCGCCTAGTACGGGTGGGCGCGCACCCAGTGGATGTAGTCGACGAGACGGTCCACTTCCAGGGCCGAGACGTGGCCCCGATAAGCCGGCATCTGGATGGGCTGCCGGTCGAGGTAGAAGCGAGCGAGGCGGCTCTCCTGCAGCCGCCGCGGCCGGCCGTCGAGGACCCATTCGCGGATCTCCGCGTCGTCCGGCGCGAGCTCGGGGAAGTCCGCCCCGTCCCAGGACGGGATGTATCCCTTGAAGGCGCGCACGTTCGGCATCGAGCCGCGTCCTTGCGGCCCATGGCAGTTGAAGCAGCCCAGCCTCTTCGCGACGTCGCGTCCTTCGGAGGCCTTGGCGTCCGCCGGGCTCTCGAAATCGGAGACCGCCTTCACGAACGCCACGAGGTCGTCCGTCTCGCGCGAGGAAACGAGGCCGCGCCAGGCGGGCATCGCGATGACCGCGTTCGCGCGCAGCTTCATCTGCTCGGGATCGCGGCGCACGCGCGCGGGCAGGCCGTCCAGGATCCATTCGCGGATCTCGCCCTCATTCTGGACGTACATGGTGATGAGCCCGCCCGAGAAGGGCGGGATCTCGTCCAGGCCGTGTCCGGGATCGGCCATGCCCCGGATCCCGCCCGGGCCATGGCAGGTGAAGCAGCCCTTCTCGCTCGCGACGAGCCATCCGCGTTGCACGCGGCTGATGTCGTGGAAGCGCCAGTAGCGGACGCCGAAGGCCGTCATCGCCAGCAGGATGGCCCCGGCGGCCAGCACACGTCCCCGCCTGCTCAATCGCGCCTCCTCTTCGCTCGCGCGCGCGGACCCAGCATACGCAGGGTGACGCCCGCCCCGCAAAACGCGCGCATCCGCCGTGCTACCTTCGAAAGAGAGGCGCAGCATGAAGACCGTCTCCCTGC
>DASTLK010000315.1:0-2057 GCA_035715025.1 Vicinamibacteria bacterium | reverse complement strand
CGCGCCGATCTACCTGCTCGCGGCGGCTGGACTCGTGCTCGGCGGGGCGCGGCGCTTCGCCCTCGCGCTGCCCGCGGCCGTCGTGTACTACGCGACCGTGGCCTCGGCCGACAACTGGTCGGGGGCCGTGTGCAACCTGGGCCGCTACTTCATGCCCGTCGCTCCCCTCGCCGTCGCTCTCGTCGGGGTGGCTCTCGCGCGGACGTCTCCGCGGCGGGGAGCGGTGGCGGTGGCGCTGATGCTGGCCGGGTGGACGGGCCTCCTCGCCCTCTTGCTCTTCCAGGACCCGCATTCCGCGAACGATGGCTGGGTGCTCCTGGCGAAGAGCACGTTCGCGGACGGAAACCAGTACGTCCCGAACCTGTTCATCCGGAGCTGGAGTGACGGGGCCGCGGGGCTGGGCGCGCGGATCGGGGCCTGGATGGCGCTCGCACTGGCACTGGCGTTCTGGATGCGGCGGGCTGCCGGAGGCAAGGGTGGCGAGTCGCCGGCGCGCGCGCTGGCCGGCGTGGCCGCCGTCATTCTGGCGAGCGGCCTCCTGCTCGAGAGCTGGCCCTCGGCGCGGATGGCTCCATCCTTCGCCGCTGCCATCGAGTCCGCCCCCGCGGTGATCACGTTCTTCGACGGGCCCGTCACCGTTCGCGAGAACGAAGCGCGACTGAGCCCGGGGAGGGTCGACCTGCTGGTGCGCTCGGCCGCACCGATGCCCTCGATCCGGATGGTCGTGGGCGGCGACGGCCGGCTGCGCCTTCCGGGCCGAGCGCCGATCCTGGCGCGCCCTGCCGGCGCCCTCGTCGATCTGCCTCTCGAGCCGCGCTACACGATCCGGGACACGGGGGAGACGTTCCAGGGACTGGCCGTGAGGGTCGAGGGGGCGGTGATCCTGCGCGTCCCGCGCGAGTGAGACCAGGGCGCCCGGCCCGAGACCGGCGAGAATAAGGGGAACCCGGACTGGAGGGGCTTCGTTTGTGACTGAAGTGGAGGCGCCGCTCGTCGAATTCCAGGGACTGACCGTCTCGTACGGCCTCGTTCAGGCGCTTTCGGGCGTTTCCGGCGCGTTCCCCGCGGGACCCACGGGCCTCCTCGGCCCGAACGGCGCCGGCAAGACGACCCTCCTCAAGACACTACTCGGCTTTCTCACGCCCGACCGCGGCCGCATGACCGCTTTCGGCCTCGACCCCGTTGCCCAGCCGCTGGAGGTGCGACGGCGCCTCGGCTACATGCCGGAGACGGACTGCCATCTGCCCGGGATGACCGCGTCCGGCTTCGTCGCTTTCGCGGGGGAGCTCTCCGGCCTGCCCCGCGACGAGGCGATCAGCCGCGCGCACGAGGTGCTCTATTACGTGGGTCTGGGCGAGGCCCGCTATCGCACCGTGGACACCTACTCGACGGGCATGAAGCAGCGGGTGAAGCTGGCCCAGGCGCTGGTGCACGACCCGGACCTGCTGCTCCTCGACGAGCCGACGAACGGCCTCGATCCCCAGGGGCGCGAGGAGATGCTGGCCCTCATCGCCGACGTGGCGGGCCGCCGGCAGATGAGCCTCATCCTCTGCTCGCACCTCCTGCGCGACGTGGAGAGGGTCTGCGAGAGCGTCATCGTGATGAACCAGGGGCAGGTGGCGGCGTCCGGCGCGATCGCGGACCTGACCGGCCCCAAGCGCGCGGTCTACGACCTGCGCTTGAAAGGCGACGCCGCCGGGTTCCTGACCGACCTCAAGGACAAGGGCTGCGAGTGGCGCGAAGATGAAGACGGCTTCCGCGTCTTCCTGGCCGATGGCCACGGTCCCGAGCTGATCTTCGCCACCGCCCGCGCGAACGGAGTGCAGGTCCGGTACCTCCGCCCGGGGGCGGAGAGCCTGGAGGACGTGTTCCTGCGCGCCCTGGGCCACGAGGTCCAGGCGTGACCGGCCCCGGGCGGGAGACGGCCTGATGCCGATCTACGAGCAGGCCTATCGCAAGTACGAGGCGCGGTTGCCGCTGCGGCCGGTTCGCTTCTGGCCCATCACCCGCGAAGCGCTGCGGCTGATCCTGGCCAAGCGGGTCTTCATCGGCCTCCT
>DASTLK010000314.1:0-2430 GCA_035715025.1 Vicinamibacteria bacterium | reverse complement strand
AGCCAGCAACTCGGGGACGGAGCGTGACCGGCCTCGCCGACGGCGAAGCCGTCCCGCAGTTCCTCGACCTCGACCCTCCGGTCTGGGCCGCGCGCGGGCTGGCGTGGGTGCTGCTGAGCCTGGCCGCGGCGGTGGCCGCCGCGCTCGCGTTCGTCCGGGTGCCGGAGACAGTCTCTGCGAGCTTCGTCCTCGTCCCTGTGCGGGGTGCCGATCCCGTGCGCGCGTTCCGGTCGGGGATCGTGGCCGAGGTCCACGTGGCCGAGGCCCAGAGGGTGGCCGCGGGCGACACCCTGTTCACGATCGCGTCGAACTCCGTGGGGGACCGGGCCGCGGACTGGGAGACCCTCCAGTCACAGGCCGGAAGCGCGGCGGAGCGAGCCGCGAGCCGCCAGGCGAGGGACACCAGCCAGAGCCTCGCCGACGGGGAGGAGGTCCTGAAGCTCCAGGATCGGATGGAGTCCCTCGGCCGCGCCGTCATCATCAAGGAGGGGCAGCTCAAACTGGCGCGCGAGATGGCGGCGCGGCAGAAGGAGACGTTCGACCTCGGCCTCTCGAGCTGGATGGAGACGAGCCGCGTCCAGATCGAGGCGGAGAAGCTCGCGCTGGAGGTGGAGCAGGCGCAGGCGGAGAGGAAGGACGCGGGGCGCACGCTCGAGAAGCTGCGTCACGAGGCGGCGGCGCGGCGGGCGGAAGCCCAGGAGGCCGAGCGAGGGCTGCGCGAAGAGCTCGATCGGACGCGCATCCGCAAATCGATCCTCGACAAGGACCTCGTGCACGGCGGCAACCAGCTCGCGGCGGTGGCCCCCTGCGCAGGCATCATCTTGAAGCTGGCCGTGCGGAGTCGCGGCGCCGTGGTCCAGGAGGGCGACCTGATCGCGGAGGTCGTTTGCCAGGGCGAGCGGCTCCAGGCTGAGCTGACCCTCCCCCAGGGCGGCATGGCGCTCGTGCGGTCGGGCCAGGGCGTGAAGCTGCTCTACGACGCGTTCCCCTATCAGCGCTACGGGGCGCGCGCGGCCACCATCCGCTGGATCAGCCCCGCGAGGGTGGGGGACGGCTTCCGCGCCTTCGCAGATCTCGACACCGACAGCGTGATCGTGAACGGCGAGCGCCGTCCACTCGCGCCGGGCATGGGCGGTGCCGCGCGCGTCGTCGTCGGCCGCCGAGCCCTCGCGAGCTACGCCTTCGAGCCGCTGCGCCAGCTTCGCGAGAGCCTGGCCGATGTCCCCACCCGATAGTGAGCGGCCCCTGAACCTGAACTCACGAGCGGCCGCCGGGGCCACGCTGGCCGACTTCCAGAGCGAGGACGCGCCCATGGCGGCCTGCCTGAAGCGCGCGCGTCTCGCCGCCGCCACCGACCTGCCCGTCCTGATCCTGGGCGAGTCGGGCACCGGCAAGACGCTCCTCGCTCACGCGCTCCACAACTCCTCGGCGCGCGCAGCGCGGCCCTTCGTCGCCTTCAATGCCGCCGCCCTCAGCGACGGGCTGCTGGACAGCCAGCTCTTCGGCCACGAGCGCGGTGCCTACACGGGAGCGCAGCGAAGGGTCCGCGGCAAGTTCGAGCTGGCGGACGGGGGCAGCCTCTTCATCGACGAGATCGCGGACATGAGCCCCTCCGCCCAGAGCAAGATCCTCCGCGCGGTGGAGTACGGCGAGTTCGAGAGACTCGGCTCCGAGGAGCTTCAAGTCGCCGACGTGCGGCTCATCTCTGCCACCCATTACCCGCTGCAGAAGTTCACGACCTCGGACCGGTTTCGCCAGGACCTCTTCTTCCGGATCAGCGGAATCGTGCTGACGATTCCGCCGTTGCGCGAGCGGCCCCGCGACCTGCCCTTCCTCGTGGTCGCGGAGATCGCCCACGCCAGCCGCAAGCAGGGCAAGCGCATCGTCGGGCTGGATCAGGCCGCCGCCGACCGGTTGTTCGGCTACTCGTGGCCCGGCAACCTGCGGGAGTTGAGCAAGGTGCTCCAGGCCGCGGTGGCCCTCGCCGAAGGTGACGTGATCGATGCCGACACTCTGCTCCTCGAGGCCACGGCTCCCGTGGTTGCCGCCAGCGTCCCCGCGCCGGCGCCGCCGGTCGAGGCCCTCACGCTGGCCGAGGCCGAGCGGCGCCACGTCCTGAGCGTGCTCGAACGGCTGGGAGGCAACAAGACGCGCGCCGCCCGCGCGCTCGGCGTCTCGCGCTCGACGCTGGATCGCAAGCTGGCTTCCTCGTGAGAAGGCCGCGTTTCGTGACGCTCGCGCGGCGGGGGAACGCCCATCGCGCCCGGGGCGAGTACGCCGCGGCCGGGCGTCTCCTGAGACGGGCCCTGGCGGGGGCGGAGAGGGCCTTCGGGCCCCCGAGCGTCGAGGTCGCGACGGCACTGAACGACCTTGGAGTCGTCTACAAGTACCAAGCCCGCCTGGACGAGGCGCGGCCGCTCTATCGGCGGG
>DASTLK010000313.1:0-6583 GCA_035715025.1 Vicinamibacteria bacterium | reverse complement strand
CGGCCACGATGGGGACGTGGATCTGCTTCAGGAGGGGGCGGGCATCGTGTCTCCAGCTCTGCTCCAGCACCGGCACGCTGATCTCCGGGGGGAACGACGTCGCGTCCTTCACCACCGCCTCCACCAGCGCCGGTGGAGTGGTGGGGCTGAACATGTACTTCCGCATGAACCCGCTCGCCGTGGCCTTGTAGTCGGCGCGGAAGGCCGCGATGGCGCCCTTGACCTCGGCGTCGCTCGTCACCTCGTCCACGTCGAGCAGGGTGTCCACGGGGATGAGGCCGACCACGCGCTCCGGCATGGCCTTCGCCGCCTCCAGGATCACGTTCCCGCTCATGGAATGGCCGACGAGCACGACCTTCTCCAGAGAGAGAGCCTCCACTACCGCGCGCACGTCCTGACCGAAGGCGGCGACGGACCAGTCCTGGCGGCCGCGGCCGGACTGCCCGTGGCCGGCGAGGTCGAGCGTGACCACCTGGCGTGTGCGCGCGAACACCGGCACCTGGGCGTCCCAGTAACGGCGGTCGATGGCCCAGCCGTGGACGAAGACCAGCGCCGGCTGGCCGTGGGCCTGGCCCTGCGTCTCGTAGTGGATGGGCACCCCGTCCGTCGATTTCGTGATGCCGGTGTGCGCAGTCGTGCTCATTGCCAGGAGGAGGGCCAGAAGGGACATCGGACCGCCCATTGTACCGGGCCACCCCGCGCTGCGGGTATCAGGCGCAGGCCCCGAGGATCACGCCCGCCCGCGACGCTTCGTTCGCGCACGCGCGGTCGCGGCGCGACCCGGATGTGCGCAATCGCGCAACAGGTCGCGCCAGGCCTTCTTCTCCCGCGCGGGCTCGACCA
This sequence comes from Vicinamibacteria bacterium, assembly GCA_035715025.1. Taxonomy (GTDB): domain Bacteria; phylum Acidobacteriota; class Vicinamibacteria; order Fen-336; family Fen-336; genus AA29. The sequence goes on along the minus strand of DASTLK010000313.1, from coordinate 5,740 downwards.
GCGGAGCCAGCCGCCGGCACCAGGTCAAGAGCGTGCCCCGGAATTCGGCGTCCGTCTCCGCGCGCTCGAACAGCGCGGCCAGGCCGTGCGTGTCCCCGACCGCGAAGAGGCCGGGATAGTCGCCCCCGAGGAGCCCGGTCGAGCCGGGAATGCGCGACGACAGCACGGGCACGCCGGAGGCGAGCGCTTCCGAGAGGACGTTCGCTCCACCCTCGGACCGCGACGTGATGACCAGGAGGCGTGACCGCGCCATCATCCTCAGCGCGCGCCAGCGTGGCATCTCGCCCAGCCACCGGTAACGCGGGTTGCTGGACTGCTCCGACCGCGCGCGCTCGTCGAGATCGGGATCGAGGGGCGCCCCCGCGTGCAGGACGCGCACGCGCGAGCGGGACGGGAGCAGCCGGGCGGCCATGGCCGCGCGGAACGGGTCCTTCACCGGCCGCAGGTGCGCGAGCACCGCGACCTCGAAGGCGTCTCGCCGCGGCGGCTGGGCGTGGACCGGCTCCGCCGACTGCACGATCGCACGCGCGCGCCCTCGCGCCCAGTCCGGCACCTCGCGCAGGCCTTCCGGTTGGAGGACGACGATCGCCGCCGCCAGCTGCAGGCTCAGCTTCGTGATGGGGCAGGCACGCGCGTCCCGATAGAGGTCCGTGCCGGTGAGCGCGAGCACGACCGGCGTCGTCGGCTCCTGCTCGGCCAGCTTCTCGATGGACCGCGCGCTCTTGCGCGCGTGCAGCGCGACCATGAGGTCGCAGGCCTGCCCGTCGTACTCCTCGACCACCGTCACGCGATGTCCGAGCTGGCCCAGCAGCCGCGCCCAGCGCAGCGCGGTGACACGATTGCCCGTCAGCGACCGCGGCGGAGCGGGCGTCACCATGCAGATCTTCATGCGCGGGCACAGGTCCGGAACCCGGCCCAGACGTCGCGCCGGTCCGGCGTGTAGAAGTTGCGCCAGGTGTTGCGCAACAGGCGGGCTCGCGTGACCCAGGTGCCGCCGCGCAAGACCTTGTGCGTGCCGAACCACGGCTCCGAGTAGTCGCGGTACGCGTCGGGGACGAAGCCAGGATACGGATGGAAGTCACTCGCCGTCCACTCCCATACGTTCCCGAGCATCTGCCGGCATCCCCAGGCGCTGTCGCCGTCGGGCAGGGCGGCGACGTCGAGGAGGCCGCGAGCCACGCCTTCGAGGTTGGCGCGTGCCGGCTCCGGCGGCGCCTCGCCCCAGGGGTAGCGCCGCTTGCGGTCGCCGGCCCCGTCGGAGGCGGCCGCCATCTCCCATTCCGCCTCGGTGGGCAACCGCCGGCCTGCCCACGCGCACCAGGCTTCCGCCTCGTACCAGCTCACGTGCAGGACGGGGTGATGGGCCTCCAGGGGCACCCAACGGTCGAAGTCGCGCCGCTCCCAGCCACCGTGGGCGCGACGCCAGTAGACCGGATGCTCCGCGGCCGTCTCGCTGCGCCAACCCCAGCCCGCAGGCGACCAGAGATCCTCGCGCCGGTATCCCCCCTCCTCCACGAACGCCGCGAAGTCGTGGGCGGTGACGGGCGCGCGCGCCATCCGGAAAGGCGCCAGGGTGACCGGGTGAGCCCACTTCTCGTTGTCGAAGACGAAGGGCTCGTCCTCGCTGGCCCCGAGAGTGAAAGGGCCGCCGGTGACTTCGGCGTCGCCCGGCCAGGGTCCAGCCGTGCCCGTGGCCGTCGCGGCGGCGCGGGCATCGTCGCCGCCGCTTCCGTAGCGGGGCGCCGGATAGCCGAGCGTCTGCCGGGTGTAGGCCACCGCCTCGTCATGCATGTCCTCGTGGTAGACCGTGTACTCGGCGAAGTACCGCACGTCCGGGTGGGGACGCTCGTCGAGGAGACGCTGGACGCGTGACTCGACCTCGCTCATGTAGCCGAGCGTTTCGGCGAGGCTGGGCAGGGGCAGTTCCCAGCGCGCGTCGTGGGGAATCGCGCCCGAATCCCACAAGCCATCGGCGTCGGGGCGCAGGGGCGGCTGTCCGCCCGCGTGCCGCAAGACCCAGCGTTCCTGGAACCACGCGACGTGCCCGATCTCCCACCGCAGCGGATTGACGATGGGCAGGCGTGGGCCCATGAGCTCTCGCGCGTCGAGGCCCGCCACCAGGTCGTACGTCCGGCGGCGCGCATCGCGCACCCACGCGGAGAGCTCTTCCGTCGATCGCATCGGGGAAGACAGTATTCTAGGCCGATGAGGCCGCGGCGAGGCGCGAACATTTTCGGGTTGTGGGCGGGCGCAGGGTTGGCGGCCGCCGTCTTCGGCCTTCTCACCCTCGGCGAGCGGCGCCGTCCCCTCCGGCGCGCGGTCGAGCCGAAGGGACGGCGGCTGCGACGCAACCTCGCGGTCGCGGCGGTGAGCGCCGCCGTGATCCAGGTCGCCGACCGTCCGCTCACGCGCCGCGCGGCCGCGGTCGTGGAGGCACGCCGATGGGGGCTGACCCGGCATCTGGGTCTGCCGCGCTGGGCGGAGGATGCGCTCGCCTTCCTGCTGCTCGACTACACCCTCTGGGTCTGGCACGTCCTGACCCATCGCTGGGCGCCGCTCTGGAGCTTCCACGCCGTACATCACGCCGATCTCGACCTCGACGCGTCCACCGGCATCCGCTTCCATCCCGTGGAGATGCTCGCGTCGGTGCCCTGGCGCCTGGCACAGGTGATCCTCATCGGCGCCGGCCCGCGCGCGCTGGGCCGATGGCAGTCCGCCCTCTTCCTGTCCGTGCTGTTCCATCATTCCAACCTGCGGCTGCCGCTTGGCCTGGAGCGCGCGCTCGCGCTGGTGCTGGTCACGCCGCGCCAGCACGGCATCCATCACTCGGCCTCTCGCGCGGAGATGGACTCGAACTGGTCGAGCCTGCTCAACGTGTGGGACCGCCTGCACGGCACCCTGCGGCTGGATGTGGCGCAAGACGCGATCACCATCGGCCTGCCCTCTCCGCGCGATCCGCGCGCGCTGGCCTTCCCGCGCCTCATGACCATGCCTTTCAAGGAGCTTCCATGCCGCTCGTCCTGACGTCGTCGGCCTTCACCCATCAGGGCTCGATCCCGCAGCAGTACACCTGCCAGGGACGGGATACCTCGCCGCACCTCTCGTGGTCGGGCGCGCCCGAGGGAACGAAGGGCTTCGTCCTCATCGTGGATGATCCGGATGCCCCAGATCCGGCCGCCCCCAAGCGTACCTGGGTCCACTGGGTCCTCTACGCGATCCCCCCGGACGCGAGCAGCCTGAGCGAGGGAATCACGTCCGCGAAGCTGCCCGTGGGGACACGAGAGGGAACGAACGACTGGAACCGCACCGGTTACGGCGGACCCTGCCCGCCCGTGGGCCGCCATCGCTACTTCCACAAGCTCTATGCGCTCGACGTCGAGCTGCCCGATCTCGGGGCCGCAGCCAAGGGCGAGGTGGAGAAGGCGATGGAAGGGCACGTCCTCGCCAAGGCGGAGCTGATCGGCACTTACCAGAAACGCTGAACGGGCCACTCATGCGCGGCCAATCGTCGTGAGGCCGCGTGGTCCCCTCGCGGGGACGCTCGCGCGCGCTGGAACTTGTTAGTCCCACGTGAAGCAGTGCGCGCGCTCGCTCCGCTGTCGCCCCTCATCCCGAAATGGCATGCAGCGACAGAGGCCCCGCTTCGGGTGACCACGCGACCTCCTGTAATCGGCCGCGATCAGCGGTCGGTGTCCCGCGTTTCGGACTCTCCCTCACTCCGCCGGAGCGTCGGCCAGGTGGCGCGAGAAAGTGGCCGGGTCGATATTCGCGCCGCAGACGACCAGCGCGACGCGACGACCGGCGAGCGTGTTGCGCAAGGGTCCACACAACGCGGCGGTGGCCGCCGCTCCCGCGGGCTCCACGGCGAGCTTGGCCGACGTCAGCAGGAGCACCATCGCGCGCCGCAGGGCGTCGTCGCTGACCAGCACGACCTCGTCCACGTAGCGCCGGCACAGCCCGAAGCTGTAGGGCGCGGCATGGGGCGCGCCCAGGCTGTCCGCGATGGTGCGCACGGAATCGATCGACTGCGGGGAGCCGGCGGCGAAGCTGCGGCTCATGCTGTCCGCGCCTTCGGGTTCGACGCCATAGACGCGGCACTCGGGCCGGGCGAGCTTCACCGCCGCGGCCACGCCCGCGCAGAGCCCGCCGCCGCCGATGGGCACGACCACCGCCTCCACGTCCGGCACCTGCTCGACCAGCTCGAGGCCCAGGGTGGCCGTCCCCAGCGCGGTGCGCGGGCCCTCGAAGGGGTGCACGAACGTCCGGCCCTCGTCCGCCTCGATCTGCTTCACGCGATCGAAGGCCACGTGCACGTCGTCCACCAGCTCGACGGCGGCGCCCAGCTCGCGGCACTTGGCGACGCGATAGGGGTTCGCCGTCCTGGGCATCACCACCTTGGCCGTGCTCCCGAGCACCCCCGCGGCGTAGGCCACCGCGATCGCGTGATTGCCCGCGCTCACCGCGGTCACGCCGCGGGCGAGCGCGTCCTTTGGGAGCTCGAGCATCACGGCCAGCGCGCCGCGCGGCTTGAAGGTGCCCGTGCGCTGGAAGAGCTCCTCCTTCAGCACGACCCGCGTGCCGGGGGCCACCTGGCGGGCGAGGGCCGGATCGTCCCAGGCGCGCACGGGGGTGGTCACGACGAGGTCGCCGAGGCGGGCGCGCGTCGCGCGGATCGCGTCGAGCGTCGGCAGGTCGCTCAAGGCGTGTCGGTGAGACCCTCGCCCAGCAGCGACTCCACGGGCAGGAGCTGCGGTCCGTTCTCCGTGCAGACCGCGTACTGCCGCGGCTTGCCGTTGAGCGTGCCGTAGAGATCGACGCCCGCATAACGACCCGTGCGGTCGAGCACGTAGAAGGTCACGTAGAAGTTGGGCAGTCCCTTGTCGGTCAGGAGCCGCTTCTCGACCGTGTTGGCCTTGATCCTCTTCAGGGCCTCCATGGCCGCGTCCTTGGGATGCTTGCCCCGGCGCATCTCCTCCACGATGAGGTGCGACGAGAGGTTGAACAGGTTGGCTTCGCCGCGGCCGGTGGAGCCGGCGGCCCCCACTTCCCCGTCGAGCCACAGCCCCGCGCCCAGGATGGGCGAATCGCCGACCCGGCCCGGGATCTTGAAGGAGAGGCCGCTGGTCGTGGTCACGCCGCACACCTCGCCCTTCGCATTGACGCCGTCGCAGTTGATCGTGCCCCAGTAGTGCCCCGGATCGAGCAGCCCTTCGCGCATCATCTGCAGGCTGACCTTGCGCCCGGCCTCGTCGCGCTTGATCGGATCGAGGTAATGCTCGGGATCGATCCGCCGCTTCCACTCCAGCCAGGCCTTGCGGGATTTCGGGGTGTTGAGGTCGGCCTCGATGGTGAAGCCCATGTTCCGCGCGAAGTCCTGGGCGCCCTTGCCGACGATGAGGTGATGGTCGGTGTTGTCCAGGACCGACTTCGCCACCAGCGACGGCGTGCGCACGCCCTCGATCGCGGCCACGCCTCCCGCGCGCTTGCGGGGGCCGTGCATGCAGCAGGAGTCGAGCTGCACGACCCCGTCCGCGTTGGGCAGGCCCCCGTAGCCGACGCTGTCGTCCTCGGGATCGAGCTCCACGATGTTCACACCCGCGACCAGCGCATCCAGCACGTCCTCGCCGCGTGTGATGCGGCCGAAGGCCTCCTCCACGCACGTCCGCGCCCCGCCATTCTTGTACTTGAACCCGTTGGCGGATGAGATGACGACGGGTTTGACCGACGTGAGTACGGCGGG
>DASTLK010000312.1:0-2666 GCA_035715025.1 Vicinamibacteria bacterium | reverse complement strand
GCTGCGGATCTCGCGCGCGACGCTCAGGCCGCCCACGCCGGAGTCGAAGATGCCGATCGACCCCGCTGCGCTCCGCTCCCCGGTGTCCGTCATCCCTTCCAGTATCGCGCGACAGGTCCCCTACCCGAAGAGGCGGGCCTGGGCGGCGGATGCCGGCCGGAGCGGCGCCTTCTCGTGCGCGAGCAGCCAGCGCTTGCGATCGAGCCCTCCCCCGTATCCGACCAGGCGGCCATCGGCGCCGATGACGCGATGGCACGGGACCACGATCGCCACCGGGTTCGCGCCGTTGGCCGCGCCCACCGCGCGCACCGCCTCCTCCGCGCCTGCCCGCCGCGCGACTTCCAGATACGAGAGCGTGGTGCCCGCGGGGATCGTCCTCAAGACCCCCCAGACGCGGCGCTGGAACGGCGTCCCGCCCGTGTCGACGGGCAGGCCGTCCAAGGCATCGAGCTGGCCGCGGAAGTAGTCTCGGAAACGGCCGCTGACGTCCAGGGGATCGGCGTCGCGGGTCCGGACCGTCCCGAAGCGCGCGCCCAGAACGGCGAGCGGGTCATAGCGGCCGTCGGCGAACGACAGGGCGCATAGCGCGCCTTCGTGAATGAAGGCGGCGAGGTCGCCGACCGGCGTGGTCAGGCGCACGGAGGCGAGGACGACGGGGGCGCGCGGCACCGTACGATGCTACTCCAGCTTACTGCTCCCGCCCGTGGATCCTCATGTCGACGAGCTGGTTCACGCTGACCGCCGCGCCCTTGCCGCCATTGACGCGGCGGACGAACTCCGGAGTCACGCCATGGATACGCATGTTCACGAGGTCGTCGACCGCCACCCGGTCGTAGCCCAGATCGCGCAGGGCGCGGATGAACTCCGGTGAGACCCCATGGATGCGCATGTTGACCAGCTCGTCCGTCGTGAGCCGCTCGTATCCGAGGGCGCGCAGGTCGCGCACGAACTCGGGGCTGGCCCCGTGGATGCGCAGGTTGACCAGCCCGTCCGGATCGAGCTTCTCGTAGCCGAGCTCCTTCAGGGCCCGGATGAACTCCGCGCTCGCGCCGTGAATGCGGAGGTTCACGAGCCCGTCGACCGGGATCCGTTCGTAGCCCAGGCTCTTGAGCTCGCGGATGTAGGCCGCAGAAGCGCCGTGGATCCGGAGGTTGACCAGCTCGTCGACGCTGGGATGCGCGTACCCGAGGCCCTGCAGCTCGCGAATGAAGTCCGGGCTGGCGCCGTGGATGCGCAGGTTGACCAGCTCGTCGAGGGCCAGGCGCGCGTAGCCCAGCGAGGTGAGGTCGCGAATGAACTGGCGGCTCACGTCGTGCATGGCGAGCGAGAACGCCTTCTCCTCGTCGATCCCCTCGTAGCCCTGCTTGCGCATCTCCGTCACGTATTCGGGGTTCGGGGTGAAGGTGAAATGGCCGGCGCCATCGCCGTTGTCGAAGCTCCCTTCACAGGCGATCGTCCCCGCGTCGCGGACGAGGTCGAAGCGAACGTCGGCCCGCGCTCCGCGTGTCTGCTCGGCGGTCAGGCCCTTGAGGTCCGTCAGCGCGAGCGGAAACGACGAGTTCCAATCGTGTCCCGGACGCGTCCGCCGCAGCGAGAGCTGGACGACCACGGCCGTGGACCCGTCCGTCGTCTTCCACTGTGAGGGTTGCGCCGTCCAGACTCCACGCAACGCGCCGGCCTGCGCCTCGCCCACGCGAAGGCCGGGGGCGGCGGCGAGCGCTGCCACCGCGGCCAGCGCGCCCAGAGCCATCACGATCCGCCCGGTCATCCTCGTCATCGGCTTCGCTCCCCCCGTCCCTTCAGGCGCTTGAGCAGCGCCGGATCGATACCATGCGACCGCAGATCGATGAGCTCGCGCGTGGTGAGGCGGTCGTAGCCCGCGTCCTTGAGATCGCGCACGAACTCGGGGGTGACGCCGTGCGACCGCAGCTCGATGAGCTCCCCCGCTGCCAGCCCCGCGTAGCCCAGATCCTTGAGCTCGCGGACGTACTCCACCGTGACGCCCTGGCTGCGCAGGCCGATGAGCGTCGGCGCGCTGAGCCCCTTGTATCCCTGGGCCTGCAGTCCCCGGACGTACTCTGCCGTCACTCCCATCGTGCGCAGGCCGACGAGCCGCCCCAGGCTCAGATCCGTGTAGCCCATGCCGCGCAGGGCCACCGCGTCCTCCGCCGCTACGCCGTTGGAGCGCGCACCGAGGAGGTCGGTGACGGAGAGGTCGGCGTAACCGGCCGCGCGCAGGCCGCGCACGTACTCCGGCGAGACCCCCTGCGTCCGCAGCTCGAGGAGCTCGGACAGGGAAAGGTCCTTCAGGCCTTCCGCAGCCAGGCCGCGCACGAAATCGGGGGAGACGCCCTGCGTGCGCAGCGAGACGAGCTGCTCCGGAGTGAGATGTGGATGACCGGCCTGCGCCAGGCCGCGCACGTAGTCGGGACCCACTCCTTGCGTGCGCAGCTCGATGAGCTGGTCCCAGGAGAGATTCGGATAGCCCAGCTCGGCCATGCCGTCGACGTAATCGGGGGTGACGCCGGCGCCGGCCAGCTCCATCAGGCGTTCCACGGGCACGGGCCGCGTCGAGGTCGCGCGCTCCGCGGCGGGTGTGGCGTCGCGGCCGGACGGCGGCACTTCCGTGGGTTGCGCCGCCGCGGCGGGGCGGTCCGGAACGGGAG